>JBILSZ010000131.1:0-6062 GCA_044371755.1 Flavobacteriales bacterium
GAAAAGTAATATGATCGCCTGCGGAGCTGGAGTATGCATAACCTCCAATCAACACAAGAGTATCTCCTGATTGGTCGAAATTCATATTGGTGGATTGCAACTGTTCCTGCACACTCATTGGCAGTGATAAAAGTGATGCCTCCCAGAATTGGTTGCCCGCAGGATCAATTACCATAAGCATGGTGTTGTTTTGACTGGCCGGAAATGCATTGAAAGGTTGGCGCGCATGTAGACCATCCCTCCTTCCACCAACAATTAGCCATTTGCCATCAGCCTGCGCAAAAGCGTAGGAATGAAGACCCGGTAAGGAGGGGATATTCTTTGCTACTAAATTAACCCCGAAATCGTAGGTGGTTTGTGCAGTAATTGGGCCGTTGAATTGCAAAAACAGCGTCAAAAAGAAAAAAGAAAAAAGAATGCGCATAAGTACTATTTTGAACAATATTCAACATTTATAAACTATTGGGATGTGACTTATATCACACGAGTATTTTGACTAAATTGCCGGTCAATTTTGAAACCATGAATGCTCTACATAACTACGCGCTCGGCCAATGGGTCGCAGGCGCCGGAAAAGGTAAAAATCTATACGATGCAGTGACAGGAGAACTAGTAGCCACGGCCAGCGCCGAAGGCTTGGACTTCGCTGCAATGACGCACTACGCGCGCAGCGTCGGCGGACCCGCTCTACGCAAACTCACTTTTCAAGAACGTGGGCGTATGCTAAAAGCACTCGCTATGTTTCTAAGCGAACGCAAGGCTGCCTACTATGAAGTAAGCTACAAAACTGGTGCTACTAAAATTGACTCTTGGATAGACATCGACGGCGGTATCGGAAACTTGTTCGCCTACGCTAGTCTTAGAAGACAATTTCCCAATGAAACGTATTATGTAGATGGTGATACTGCCAAACTTTCAAAGCAAGGCACTTTCATCGGGCATCACATCATGGTGCCAAAAGAAGGTGTAGCGATTCACATCAATGCTTTCAACTTCCCCATTTGGGGCATGTTGGAAAAAATTGCTGTTAACCTCCTCGCGGGAGTTCCAGCCATCGTGAAACCAGCCACCATTACTTCATACCTCACAGAAGTAGTCACCAAAGACATCATTGCATCAGGAATTCTACCTGAGGGTTCATTGCAGTTGATTTGCGGAAGCGCGGAAGGAATTCTTGATCACATCATCTCTCAAGATATTGTAACTTTTACAGGAAGTGCGTCAACCGGGCGAATGCTGAAACGCCATCCAAAAATCGTGGATGAAGCAGTTCCTTTCAATATGGAAGCCGACTCGCTCAATGCATGTGTTCTTGGATTGGATGCTGCACCTGGCACTCCCGAATTTGATGCTTTTATCAAGGAAGTAAAAAAAGAAGTGACTGTAAAATGTGGTCAAAAATGTACCGCGATTCGACGTGTGATTGTACCTGCTCAATACCTCGAAGATGTTCAGATCGCTATTGGACAAGCTTTTGGAAAAACCGCAATCGGTGATCCTCGTAATGAAAATGTGCGCATGGGAGCTCTCGCAGGTATGTCTCAAAGAGAAGATGTATTGGAAAAATTAGCACTCCTCACCCAATCATCTGAAATCGTTTTTGGTGATCCAAAAAATGTAGAAGTAATCGATGGAGACGCAATCAAAGGCGCCTTCATTTCTCCAATATTGCTTTTGAATAAAGAGCCATTTAAAAATCTTGCTACACATGAGGTAGAAGCGTTTGGGCCTATTACCACACTCATGCCCTACGATACCACAGATGATGCTATCGCGCTCACCAAACTTGGCAAGGGCAGTCTTGTGTGCAGCATTGCAACATATGATAAAAAAATCGCTCGTGAATTTGTAATTGGTTCAGCTTCTTATCACGGTCGTGTTTTGATTCTCAATCGTGAAAGTGCAAAAGAAAGCACCGGCCACGGATCGCCAATGCCGCTGCTTGTTCACGGCGGACCTGGACGCGCTGGTGGCGGCGAAGAAATGGGCGGAAAACGCGGAGTGATGCACTACTTGCAACGTACCGCTATTCAAGGAAGCCCTTCGTTCCTAACCGCTGTTACCAATGTTTATCAATACGGCGCAGAACAACCAGAGGCACAACCTCACTTGTTTAGAAAACACTTTGAAGAATTGCAAGTGGGCGAAACAGTCTTTACTCACAAACACACCGTGACAGATGCCGATATCGTCAATTTTGCAAATGTGAGCGGAGATAATTTCTACGCCCACATGGACGCTACCGCACTTGAAGGTACAGTTTTCGAACGTCGAGTAGCTCACGGTTACTTCGTGCTTTCAAAAGCTGCGGGGCTTTTCGTAGACCCCAAAAAAGGACCAGTGCTGCTCAATTATGGAATTGATGAGGCGCGTTTCACCAAACCAGTATATCCTGGAATGACTATTGGCGTAAGGTTTACTGTAAAAGAAAAAGTAGATCAGGAGAAAAAATCACCCGAGGATATTGCAAAAGGTATTGTAAAATTCCTAGTGGATGTATATGATGAAACGGGTGAAACTGTTGCTCTCGCTACAATCCTAACGATGGTAAAAAAATTGAACCAAAACGATTGATGAAGTATTTCGCTCTCTTTCTTTTGATGGTTTCTTCTTTCATATCCTCAGCGCAATGCGCGCCTGATTCTATTTTTCCTCGAGAAAAATTAATCGAGGATATATACAAATTAAAAAGCACCATCCTCGATTCACATCCTAATCCATATCTCTTTTGTACAAAACAAGAATTCAATGCTGCATTTGGTAAGGCCGCAGAATCCGTCACTAACAATACATCTTACAGTGAATTCATACTAATTGTTGCCGAAGCTCTTCGTGTGATTAAAGACTCTCATACCAGTCTTGATTATGGTTATTTATTAAAAATACAAACCGAAAATGGAAGAGGTATCATACCGATTAAAGTACATTCCGTTCAAGGTCAAATCTATACTGAAATAGAAAGAGATTCTATCATTCCTGTTGGCTCAAAAATTCATTGCATTGACAATGTAGATGCTTCCATACTTTATAAAGAAGCGATGCAATATGGCTCTACAGAAGGTAATGCCATTACTGGGCAACGTAGAATTTCAGATGCTTTGTTCTATTCAGTAATTGGATTAAATAGACACTTTGGAGATACTGTCAAGATTGATTACGAACCTTATGGTAGCGATGATTTAGTCACAGCTTATTTTCCACTATACAAAAAGGATAGGCTTGCTGAAAGGCAAAAGAAAATGAATGCGACAGAGTTCGAACGACTACACTCCCTCAAATACTATAATAATGACAGTGTAGCGGTTCTCAAAATTGGAACTTTCAGCCCTTCCAACCTTAAACACTACCAAACATTCATTCGGGAGTCGTTTAAAAAGATTCAAGAAAAAAACGTGCAGCTTCTTGCCATTGACCTTCGCAACAATGGCGGCGGCAGATCGAGCAACGTGGAATTCATCTATTCCTTTTTAAAACCAGAAGGTCACAATACACCTGCGAATATTATTAGTAAATCAAGTGAACTTGCCAAGAGTCGCAGCCAATGGGCGCGAAGAGGTTTTGTACGCTGGTCCTTAAAAACGTTCAAAAGGAAAGATGAAGATATAGCAGCCTTCGTAAAATTCTATGAAGCTCCCAATGGGGCATTAGATACAGTGTATTTTAAGCAGCCTGAAGTGCAAAAAAAAGAATTCGTATACCAAGGAAAATGTGCGCTCTTCATCAATGGTATGACCGCATCTGCAGGTGTTGATTTTACCAATACCTTTCATAAAGAAAAAAGAGGTGATATTATTGGTGAACCATGCCTCGGCCCGCATACAGGAACTTTTGGAAATCCAGCCGTCTATGAATTGCCGAATACTAAATTACCAATTATCATCGCTACGATACGATACAACTATGATAATACTTTTCAGTACGATGCACAGCCTATTAAGCCACATATAGCCATTGATGTGACCCAAGAGACATTAGCAAAAGGCATTGATCCTTGTCTTGAATATTTACTTTCTTCTTTTAGAAAAAAATGAGATTCATAATTTCGTTCTTGTTTATACTGTCTGTACAGTTCACAATTGGTCAAGGCAGAATAGAACTCAATCTTATCACCTCCGAAACCCCGCCGTCGACGCTGCTTGATAGCCTTTCAAACGATTTGCTCCAGCGCGGCAATCCAAAAGCCGTGCTTTTTTGGGCGGAGCATTTTAAAATACAAAACGAATTTACTCAAGCAGCTTTGTGGATGACAAACGGCCAAGCCACACTTATAGTAGATTCTACAAAAAGTAAAGGCTTCATTGGCTGGTCGGATTATCTGAAACGAATAAAAAAACCCAAACAAAAGTTGGCGGCGCTGGATTCCTTACTATTACTAGTCCCAGAAAATAATGACCAAAGGATTCAGCGTCTGTGTGCACTGACAGAACTGAAATTCCTTTTATTAAAGAAAAAGAAAAGCCTTCTTTTGGAATATAGCAGTATTCCTGAAGATATAAAATCGTCTGCATACGACGAGTGGAGATATCGCGCGGCGCTTTCCTCCTTTTTCAAATCATGGAAGGCCGCTGCTGAACATAAAGAAAATGAAAAGGCCATTGAGGCCTTGAACCAAAGCTTTGATAAAAACTTTCAAGCTTATCTGCATGAAACCATGAATGCTTTCAGTACGGATTTAAAAAAGAAGAAACCGGACTCAAGCATCGTTAATGAACCCATTGAAAAAGAAAGTAACTCAACGATTTATTACGCAATAATCGCTTTATTGATTCTTCTTTCACTCATTCTCCTTATTTATATTTTAATAAATAATAAAAGAAGCAAATCCAATTCCCGCGATGTTAGAGAATTTAGTGATATGGAGCGCCAATGGAAGGAAAAAGAGCAATTATATAATGAGCAATTTGATGACTTAAAAAATAAAATTAAAGAATTAAATGCAGAAAATGACAAACGAAAGGGTGAGTTGAATCATTTGAATTCGGCGGTGAACGATGCAAAAGAACAGCTTGAAAATCTGCAAACCACTACAAAAGAGCATCTTGAAGAATTGATCAAAGAGCCGGGAGTGAGTCAGGTAATGAATCTGAAAAATGGAATTACGCGTGGTCTGATGAAATTAAAGGAAACGCTCGGGAAATAATACAACTTATTGATATATAACCAAAAAACCCCGCTCGCTGCGGGGTTTTTCGGCTCTTGATTACTTAAATAACTATCCCAAGGCTCAGGCCTGTTGAGATATTCTCATTACTTTATACCGCCAAATATAGCATTTGTTACCTATTTATTGCGCTTTGTACCAAAAATTTGCGAGATATAATTAAATGCATCCTTGAAAAGCTACCACTATTTACTAGAATTTTCATTTTCAGTGTTAGGTCGCGTTTCCGCCTTCATTCTTTTAGTCAAAAGCAGAGATCAAAGCCTCTTTTATCCATTCCAGTAGTGCTACCAGATATTGAAAACGCTAGGGGTATTGGAGCTCAACTTGCTACTTTTTTTATTCGTAAATTGCCTCCGATGTCGAAAGGAACATGCTAGAATTTATAAGAAAACATATCATTTCGAGAATTGCGAGGCGTAGTGGCTTGGATGCTGTTTTGCCCTCTTCTTTCTTAATAGCAAAAGAATATCGCAACCTCCGTCTTACCGTGCGAAGTCAGGTAAGACAAATATTTTTCATCATTGTCGGCATGTTTTCAGCGGCCTTTGGCCTTGAAAGTTTTCTTTTGCCAAGCGGCTTTATCGATGGTGGAGCTACTGGTATTGCACTGCTCACATCCGAATTACTAAACATTCCCCTCGCAGCGTTGATCATATTCATCAACATCCCTTTCATCTTCTTGGGCTACAAAATGCTCGGCTGGGAGTTTATGATTAAAACTGTTTTTGCCGTAGCGGGATTAGCCACTATACTGGCTACCGTTCCTTTTCCTGACATCACACACGACAAACTTCTTGTCGCGGTATTCGGAGGATTCTTTTTAGGTGCTGGTATTGGATTAGCAGTTAGAGGAGGAGGCGTGCTTGATGGCACAGAAGTATTAGCCATATTTCTCAGT
>JBILSZ010000132.1:0-6055 GCA_044371755.1 Flavobacteriales bacterium
CACAGCGGTGATTGGAACGTTTGTCGCTCCGCAATCTGATGCCACGAGTGAGGTTGATGAGACGCTGATTTCACAGTCATAAGGAATGTTAGCAGATGCATTTATCATACATCCATTCTGATCTGTGATGGCAACTGCATAATCACCTGCTGATACATTTTCAAGATTATCACCTTGTGCTCCGTTGCCCCAAACAATCATATAATCTTCGGTACCACCTTCAACTTGCACAATGGCACTTCCGTCATTTCCAATACATGTTTCTGGGCTTGTGACGATAATGTTGGCTACCATCATATCTGGTTGTTCGATGATGAATGATTCCACGTCTGTGCATCCATTCGCATCGGTTCCTGTTACAATATATACTCCGGCCGCTGCATTGCTGATGAACTGTCCTGAGGTGCCATTGCTCCATGTGAAGTTGACATTACCGGTGCCGCCTACGCTTGATGCCACAGCGCTTCCATCATTGGCTGAAAAACAGGTAAGATCACTATGAAATACAGATACGTTTAGTGCGATAGGTTGTGTGAGCGTTGCTGTTGCTTGTCGCACACAGCCTTGCGCATCAGTCACTGTGAGTGGATATGTACCAGCAGCAAGTCCTGATAGGTTTGCTGTGGCTTGCCCTGAGGCCCACGCATAGCCGTACGGTGCGTTTCCTCCTGATACTGTTGACACTATTCCACCGTTTGAACTTCCGCTGCAAGAAGGATGGGTGATGCCAAATGATATGTTAGGTGGGTTGCTGACTGTGACACAATCATTACAGGTAAAAGTATCGCTGCCAAATGCATTGGTAACAGTGAGCGTTACATCATATGTACCTGCATTGGCATAAGTTATATTCTGAGGGCTGGTAGCACTTGAAGTAGGTGTATTTGCACCCTCAAACGACCAAGAAAAAGTCGAAGGATTATTTGTTCCTGTGAATGTAAAATTGGCTGAACCAGAAGCGCAAATGAGATTATCATTCACTGTGAATGCTGCTGTGGGCGGTGTGCCTTCTGGCGCACCTGTCACACAAAATGGATTGGTGGATACTGCACCCCAATTGCCGCTGCGTGTTACGAGAACTGCATTGTTTTCGTCTCTCAAGGTAAATGATCCATTGGTGAAGGACTGTCCATCGCCATAGCTATCATAGAAAATTAAATTATAGCATCCATTAGGCAAACAAAGCGGTTCAGTAAATACAGTGCCTTGTGCATTATTAATGTATGGGCCACCAAAGTCCATTAAGTTGTTCGCCTCATCACGTATTTCCCATGAAGTTTCAATGCCAAAAAAGTCAACTGTGACTGATAGTGTGAGCGTCGCTCCTGTAGTGACATTGAATGAAGATGTGCTTTGATTGTTAGAAGCATTTTCATCAGTGAGTCCATTTGGGTTTGATGTGAATGCATAAAATGTAAGTGCACCCAAACCTACTGTGATAGCTGGCAAATTCACAGTTGTACTCGAACCAGAAGCAAGATTGCCCGTCCAAGAAAATGTGTTGCCGTTAGCACCATTCACATTGTAGTTGATCGTAACAGAAGTTAAGGCTGCCGATCCAAAATTGGTCAGTGTCACAATAGGACTATAAGTCGTATTGCAGCTCGTTCCCACTGGAGCAATTACTGCGGTGATGCCCGCATCGCGGTTGTAAACGGACATACAGCCCAAAGAAGAAAGTAATGAGGTACGTTCGTTTTCTAATGTTGAGCGCATTCTTACTTTTTGTCCTTCTGAAAACATGTTTTGACACGTTTGAGAAGTATAGTCAAGATAATTTTCTACTTGTTGCGTATCTCCACAAGCCGGCGAGCTGCACGAGGCGTTCAGTGTAGTAGTAGGAGTGTCGCATACACGATCACCGCCAGTAGTACAGTTAGCTTCCGTACATGAGTTTGTATCATGAAACGTATGATACAATCCTAAGTAGTGGCCCACTTCATGAGTGAGTGTTCTATTCATATTGGTGTAGGACTTAAGATTGCCCACGGTGCCAAATGCATTGTGAAGCACTACAATTCCATCCACTGGATTGTTGAATGGAAAATAGGCGTAGCCTTGCACTCCGCTGCCACCATCATTATTTCCAATTTCATTTACGATCCAAATATTTACATATGATGCTCTGGGCCAAGTACTCAAAGCCTTAACAGCTGCTTCATTCGCGCCGTTGCCGCCACTTGATTGAATTCCTTGATCTGCGTATAGGGGTACAGAGCTTCCATTAACTCGAACGATCCCAGTAGTAGGCTGCCCAGAAGGGTTGCGTGACGCCAAGCAAAACTGAACTTGAACATCAACACCATCACCAAATCCGTTCGTACCAGGTACCTTTCTGAAATCATCATTTAGTGCTTCGATTGCGCTAAAGACTTGTTCATCTGTAATATTAGATCCTTGGCCATATGCCTCTCCTTCATGAATGACGTGCACAACGACTGGAAGTGTATGAATGGTGTTTGACCTCTCAGCAGGACTAAGCTGCTGTTGTTGATGAATCTTTGACTCCAATAAAAACATTGAACGCGAAAAGCGTGGATCATGCTGAAACAAACTATCGTTTTTGTGATCGCTGCCACAAGGAGCGTCATTGATAGTTTGCGCATTCATTTGAAATGTAAAAGCGAGCATTCCCAAAACGCTTGCTAGTGACTGCTTTAATGTCAGTGTTTTCATCATTCCTTTTGTCTGTTATTTATAGGGTGCGGGAGACAGACGTGGATTTATACCTGAATACCTCAAATAAGTTACATTTACATATTATTCTTAAAATGGTGTATTTTTCGTTGGAATTGCGCACTTTTGCGCCCACATTCAATGACAATGAAAGAAGTTTACATCGTATCAGCAGTAAGAACTCCCATGGGAAGTTTTGGAGGGTCGCTGGCCTCCTTATCAGCCACCAAACTTGGTGCAATAGCAATCAAAGGAGCACTCGATAAAATAGGCCTTTCACCTGAAGAGGTGCAAGAAGTCTTAATGGGGTCGGTGCTACAAGCCAACCTAGGGCAGGCTCCTGCTCGTCAGGCAGCGATTTTTGCTGGACTACCCAACACAGTGCAATGCACTACTATTAATAAAGTATGTGCATCGGGTATGAAAGCCATCATGCAAGGAGCACAAAGCATCATGCTGGGCGACGCTGATGTAGTAGTAGCGGGTGGCATGGAAAGCATGAGCAATGTTCCTTTTTACTCCGAAAACTTGCGCTGGGGAAATAAATATGGCAACGTCACGATGATAGATGGCCTCGCTAAAGACGGACTTACAGATGTCTATCATAATTACGCCATGGGGAATGCCGCAGATATGTGTGCTAAGGAATGCAATATTTCCCGTGAAGAACAAGATGCCTTTGCAATCGAAAGCTATAAGAGAAGTGCCGCGGCTTGGGCTACAGGAAAATTCAATGATGAAGTAGTTCCTGTTGAAATAGTAGGCAGAAAAGGCGACGTGGTAGTGTTCAAGGAAGATGAAGAATTTAAAAGTGTGAATTTTGATAAAATTCCTCAGTTGAAACCAGTTTTTAGCAAAGAGGGAACAGTGACTGCTGCTAATGCAAGCACGATGAATGACGGTGCGGCAGCATTGGTTTTGATGAGCAAAGAAAAAATGGAAAGCCTCGGCTTGAAACCGCTTGCTAAAGTTGTTTCTTACGCAGATGCTGAGCAAGCTCCAGAGTGGTTTACAACTACGCCTTCACTCGCATTGCCTAAAGCAGTGGCAAAGGCAGGACTCAAAATGACAGATTTGGAGTTTGTTGAATTGAACGAAGCTTTTTCAGTAGTGGGCATTGTGAATATGCAAAAAATGGGATTGGACGCTGCTAAAGTGAACGTAAATGGTGGTGCAGTGTCTCTTGGTCACCCTCTGGGTTGCAGCGGAGCACGAATCATTGTATCATTGATCCACGTCTTAAAACAAAACAATGCGAAAGTAGGCGGTGCTGGAATTTGCAATGGTGGTGGTGGTGCCAGTGCCATGGTAATCGAAGCTTGCTAATCGTTTTATATGAAAATACTTCCAACAAGAAATACCCCTAGATGGATCATTTTCCTGGTCGATCTGGGGGTTTCTTTTGTTGCACTAATCGTTGCCTATTTGGTGCGCTTTGAATTCAATCCACCTAAGATTGAGATCGACTTAGCCACGGCGTTTTTGCCCATATTCTTTATCGTCAGAATCATTTCATTCTATCTCGGTAAGACCTATTCGGGCATTATTCGATATACCAGCACACAAGATACCATGCGCATCTTCGTGGTACTCACATCTGGTAGCACGCTTTTCCTGATCGGAAATTTTATTCGATATAAATTCTATGATGGAAATTTTTTCATTCCTACATCCATCATCATTATTGAATATTTGCTTTCACTCTTCGCAATGATTGTAAGCCGAATCGCAGTGAAAGTTCTTTACCTTGAACTTAAAACTCCTTCAAAAGCTTCTCGAAGAGTTGTCATCTACGGCGCTGGAGAAGGTGGAATGATTACCAAACGTACCATCGACAGAGACTCCCGTGCAGACGTGGAGGTCATCGCTTTTTTTGATGATGATAAAAGTAAAACCGGAAAAAAACTCGAAGGCGCAGACATTTACCACTCGTCCAAATTCGAAGAGTTTCTTTCTAGCGGTAAAGTAGACGAGGTAATTATCGCTAGCATAGCGCTTGATCGTCTGAAAAGAGCTCAGATTATTCAATCTGCTCTGAAGTTTGATGTAAAGGTGCGACAGTTGCCACCTGCCACACAATGGATAGGCGGCGAACTAAGCGTTCAGCAAATAAGAAATATTAAAATTGAAGACCTCTTGGGGCGTGATGCCATTCAACTGGATTCAACCATTGTAGGAAACAACATCAAAGGAAAACGCATTCTAGTGACTGGAGCTGCAGGAAGCATAGGAAGTGAACTTGTAAGACAGCTATTAAAGTTTGAGCCAGCAAAAATTTATATGCTCGATCAAGCTGAAACCCCATTATTTGAATTAGAACAAGAAATCAATGCACTAGACGCTGCGGGAGTAGCCGTGACTGCTATGGGCGATGTACGTAATGAAGACAGAATGCGTCGCGCTCTCGAGGTGTTCAAGCCTCAAATTATTTTTCACGCTGCTGCCTATAAACACGTGCCTTTGATGGAAAATAATCCCAGTGAAGCCATTCGGGTAAATGTATTGGGAACAAAAATAATGGCCGACCTCGCAGATGAATTTGGCGTGGAATCATTCGTCTTCATCAGCACAGATAAGGCCGTCAATCCCACAAGTGTGATGGGGGCCTCAAAAAGAGCTGCGGAGATGTACGTGCAATCGAAAAACAAACACGCCAATACAGCATACATCACCACACGATTTGGAAATGTGCTTGGGAGCAATGGCTCTGTAATTCCTATTTTCAAAAAACAAATAGAGGAGGGGGGACCAATCACGGTAACTCATCAAGATGTAACAAGATTTTTCATGACCATTCCAGAAGCCGCCCAACTGGTGCTACAAGCAGCAGCGATGGGTAAGGGCGGCGAAATATTCGCCTTTGACATGGGCGAAAGTGTAAAAATTATTGAACTGGCTCGCAACATGATTAAGCTCAGTGGTCTGACTGAAGGAAAGGACATCGAAATTAAAGTCACCGGTCTTCGACCGGGAGAAAAGCTTTACGAAGAGGTGCTGAGCGACAAAGAGAATACGCTCGCCACGCCACATCCGAAGATCCTCATCGCAAAAGTGCGTGAATACGAATATCCAGAAGTACAAAAAGAAATAGGCGAGCTTATTCAGTTGTTTGACGAACAAAACAATGGTAAAATCATTTCTAAATTGAAACAGATGATACCGGAATATCAATCAACTAATCTCGAGTTTCAGTAATCATCCCTATCTTTACTTCCCTTTATAAAAGTATTATGACCCTAGATAAAAACGTAGAAATTGCAAGTTTACAAGCCGAAATAGGAACCTATATCGGTTTAGGTCAAAATAGCTTGATATTTAATTTTGAAGAAAGAGGCACCAACGTTTTGCTTCGCCTAATCACTGCAAACCCCCGTCACAA
>JBILSZ010000133.1:0-6019 GCA_044371755.1 Flavobacteriales bacterium
GTTCATTTCTTGGTAAATGAAATAACTGCCCTCATTGAAATAAAATCTTCTGATAACGTCTTCAGGTTCGTCAGCAAGGGTGCACGGTAATTTAGGTTCTTGTGGTTCTTCTTTTTCGCATGCTATCAGCAGTACACTGATACCGCCGATGATGCAAAGCGAAAACAGAAACTTAAAGAGGCCAAGTTGGTTGAGTTGTTTTAGCATGGCTTAAGTAGTTTGGTTTTTGTAGAACTAAATTAGTAAATTTTTTTATCAAAAAGATGACTCTCACTTGTTTTTCCAGAAAGATTTTTCCCCATATTGCGCTCCCAAATATTAATTAACCAAAACAAACAAATGAAAAAGTTATCTTATTTCCTTTTTAGCGTTGCTTTAGTAGCGCTCGTATCTTGTGGTAAAGATGGTGAACAAGGTCCTGCTGGTCCTGCCGGTCCTGCTGGTCCTGCTGGTGCTCAAGGTCCTGCTGGTGAAGATGCAGATTTCGCGATCAACAACTTAACAATTCCTGTAGCTGAATGGGCTGCTTTCGGTTATGCTGAATTGGAAGCTCCTTTCATTACTCAGGATATCCAAGACAACGGTATGGCTCTTTGCTATGTAAACGACGAGTTCGGTTACTGGAACACCATTCCATCTCAGTGGCACCTTATCACTGGCTTCGCATCATTCTATGGTGACGTTGCAGGAGTAGTAGGTGGATATTGCGGATTCGACTGCGATCCAGCAGCGATCCCAACTGTTGATGTGAACGTTCGCATCGTTACAATGAAGCGTGCTGACTATGAGCAAATGTCTGCTGATGGTATCATCGCTGACTACAGCAAAGTGGTTAACTACCTCGGTGCTAAGAAATAATCTTCTAGAAATATTTCAAGAAGAAAGGGCTGTCCATCGGGCAGCCCTTTTTTTGGCTCGAATTCTAGTTAACATTCTTTGCGCCGTGTCCCTTTAGGAGCTTTGGGGGAACTTTGCGCCCTTTGTGCCTTTGCGTTTAATTGATCCTTTTAGATCTTAAGGAGTTGTCACAATTACAAGAGATATGGCGCTTCGAAATCGCTGACTTTTTTTACCGCCAAGGCGCCAAGAGCGCCAAGTTGCGCAAAGGAGGTCGGCTCGAATTCGATAAACAAACTCTTATTTGTTGTCAACTGAAATTTTAATACGTCAATATTAAACAAACCTCTTTGCGAAACTTTGCGCCCTTGGCGCTGTGTCCCTATGGGAGCCTTTGCGTTTAATTGATGCTTAAAGAACTTTAAGAGTCATCACAATCACAAGAGTCGAGTTCACGACGAAATCGCTGACTTTTTTTACCGCCAAGGCGCCAAGAGCGCCAAGTTGCGCAAAGAGGTTTAGCTTTAATTTGATTTGTATCATGACTCTCGAAAAGGACTTTTTTAAAGGTTATGAGCTATACGCTTGATGCCTTCTTTGAGGAGCGGTACGTTAAAATTGATGAGAAGGGCGAGTTTAAGGTTGCTTAGTTTTAAATATGTCAATGTCTGAGCGATGTGTAGATTATTAATCTGCTCTACACTCTTTAATTCGATTATTACTTTCTGGTTAACCAAAAGGTCAATTCTAAATCCTGCGGTAAGTTTCGCATCTTTGAAAACTATTGGTTGACTTTTTTCCTTTTCTACAAAAAGCCCTCTTTGGTTGAGTTCATAATGAAGGCATTCGTGGTAAACACTTTCAAGCAGCCCTGGCCCGAGGGTATTGTGTACCTCGAAGGATGCGTTAAGGATTTCTTTTGCTATTTCGTTTTCGGTCATGAAATTTTTTTACAAATCTTGAATATTTGTTTTTTATAAAAAAGAATACTTTATTCAAGGATATGCGCATAAATTATGCGAATGGAAATTAGTCCCTTTGCGCCGCGCCCCTTTGGGGGAATTTTGCGCCCTTTGCGCCTTCGCGGTATAAAAAGTTTTCGATTTCGAGGTTCACACCGTTCTTATAATCGCAACAACTCCTCGAATTTTATTGGTATCAATTCAACGCCAAGACGCCAAGAGCGCCAAGTTGCGCAAAGGAGGTCGGCTAGAATTCGACACAACAAATTCTATTTTTCGCCTTCTCTAATTTTAACGCATCAACCATAAACAGACCTCTTTGCGAAACTTTGCGCCCTTTGCGCCTTCGCGTTTAATTGAAGCTTTTAAAGCTTAAGGAGTCATCACAATCACAAGAGTTGAGTTCATGACTAAATCGCTGACTTTTTTTACCGCCAAGGCGCCAAGAGCGCCAAGTTGCCCCAAAGGGGCGCGGCGCAAAGGGATATGGCGCCTCTCACAAATCACACCACCACCTTCTTGCCCTCAGTCATAGCGGTCAATATCTTCACCGCTTGCTTCAAGGTCTTTACATTCGTAAAGGAAATCCGCAGCGTATCGTCTTTCTCATACATTTTACCCAAATCCACATTGTGTTTGATAAACTCTAACACAGTGCTAAAACGGTCGCTTTGATAATAGGGCGAGTCTTGTTTAGTGATAAAATATCCAATCATCTTTTCACTCTTCAAGACGAGTTTTTCCAAACCAATGTCGCGCGCCAACCATCGCAGTCTCATCGTATCAATCAAGCGCAAGGTCGGCTCTGGGATAGCACCAAATCGATCGATAAGGCGCGTGCAATACTGCTGCAAGTCTTCTTCTGTTTCGATGTCATCCAACTCCCGATATAACGCTATTCTCTCTGTGATGCTGCTCACATATTCGTCGGGTATGAGTATTTCAAAATCGGTCTCCAACGCTGTTTCGCGCAAATAGTGATTGCTCTTGCGCTGTTCGGCTTCATACAGATCTTGAAAATGTTCTTGCTTCAACTCATCGATGGCTTCGTTGAGAATTTTTTGATAGGTCTCAAAACCAATATCATTGATAAATCCACTTTGTTCTCCACCCAACAAATTGCCCGCTCCACGAATATCCAAATCGCGCATCGCTATATGTAAACCCGATCCCAAATCGCTAAACTGCTCTATCGCCATCAATCGTTTTTTACTATCACTGGGCAATAAATGTAGGGGCGGTGCAAGCAAGTAACAGAATGCGTGCTTGTTGTTTCGCCCTACGCGCCCGCGCAATTGGTGCAAATCAGACAATCCAAAATTATGCGCGTCATTGATGATGATGGTATTGGCGTTGCTAATATCAATTCCACTTTCTACAATGGCAGTACTCACCAATACATCAAACTCTCCTTCGATAAATTTGGACATCACTTCTTCCAATTCTTCTCCTCCCATTTGTCCATGTCCTACTCCTATGCGCACGTCAGGACATAGGCGCTGTATCATACCTGCTAGGTCTTTGAGATTCTGAATGCGATTGTGAACGAAAAAGACTTGTCCTCCACGTTGCACTTCATAACTCACAGCGTCGCGGATCACTTCTTCATTGAAGGTGTGTATTTCCGTTTGTATGGGGTGGCGGTTGGGCGGCGGTGTTTGCATAATGCTCAAATCACGCGCTCCCATCAACGAAAACTGAAGCGTGCGCGGAATGGGCGTGGCAGTAAGCGTGAGCGTATCCACATTTTCGCGCATGGTTTTCAATTTATCTTTCACGGCCACACCAAACTTTTGTTCTTCATCAATGATGAGCAATCCGAGGTCTTTGAATTTTACTTTCTTGCCCACGAGCGCGTGGGTGCCCACGAGGATGTCAATCTTCCCTTCCTCAAGCTGTTTGAGCGTTTCAGAGGTTTGTTTCGCGGTCTTAAAGCGATTGATATAATCTACCCGTATCGGGAAATCTTTGAGTCGTTTCGAAAAACTTTTATAATGCTGCAATGAAAGAATGGTGGTGGGCACGAGCACTGCTACTTGTTTGCCGTCAGTGGCGGCTTTGAAGGCTGCACGCACCGCAATTTCTGTTTTACCAAATCCAACATCACCACACACAAGACGATCCATCGGTGCTTGCTGTTCCATGTCTTCTTTTACAGCGATGGTGGCCTTTAATTGATCGGGCGTGTCCTCATACATAAATGAGGCTTCCAACTCGGTCTGCATATAGGTGTCCCGATTGAATGCAAATCCTTTGGTGGTTTTCCGCTTCGCGTAAAGCTTGATCAGGTCGAAGGCAAGTTCCTTGACTTTTGTCTTGGTTTTGCGTTTGAGATTTTGCCAAGCATTGCTGCCGAGTTTATCTACCGATGGCGCGCTTCCATCTTTGCCCACATACTTGGAAATGCGATGCAAACTGTGAATGCTCACATAGAGAATGTCTCCTCCTTTGTAGGTGAGGCGAATGGCTTCTTGTTCTTTTCCATTCACATCTATTTTTTGCAATCCGCTAAATTGTCCCACGCCATGATCGATGTGTACTACATAATCGCCTGGCTGCAGCGACATGATTTCTTTGAGCGTCAGCGCTTCTTTACTTTTCTTAAATCCTTCTTTTAATCTAAAGCGATGATAGCGTTCGAAGATTTGATGATCTGTATATACAAGTATCTTAGAAGCCTTGTCAATAAAGCCTTCGCTGAGGTCGATATTGATGGGGTGAAAATGAACTGCGTGATCTTTGTCTTCAAATATTTGATGAAGTCGTTCGATTTGTTTGGCTTGCCCTGCCACAATGATGTTGGTATATCCCACCTTGGCATTATTCGATAGATTTTCACCCAACATGTCAAAGTTTTTGTTGAATGCGGGTTGCGGCATCAAGTCGAATTCTATCGTTTGGCCTTGTACAAACTTACGTCCATGTCCAAATTCAGTCACACGCTTGCGCTCGAGCATGCGCACGAGGTCTTCCTTCGGTGTATAAAGCTCGTCAGGCTTTTGATGGCCCATCAATCCTTTGAGCTTGTCAAACTGTGTGGTGGCTTTTTCTAATTCTTTTTCAAAAACTTCCATACAGCCCGCCACATCTTTCAGCCACACAACAGAGTTTTCAGGTAAAAAGTCAATCAAATTAATGCGCGATTCTTCGGAGGTTCGCTGCGTGATATTGGGAACAATAGTGGCTTTCGCCATCTTGGCCACCGACAATTGTGTAGCGGGTTCGAACTTTCGAATAGATTCTATCTCATCGCCAAAAAGTTCGATGCGATAAGGATGATCATAGGAATAGGAAAACACATCGAGAATACCACCGCGCACGGCGTATTGACCGGGTTCATAAACATAATCTACTTTTTCAAAACCAAAGTCCTGAAAGATTTCATCAATAAATTCGAGTGAAATTTTATTTCCAATTTCAATGTCAAATGTATTTTTTGACATTTCTTTTTTACTTACTACTTTCTCAGCGATGGCTTCTGCGTAAGTCACAATCACCGCGCCATCGGGTCGCTTATTGAGTTCGTTGAGCACTTCTGCGCGCATCGCCACGTTCGCATTTTCAGTTTGCTCAATCTGATAGGCCACGCGTGCACTCCGTGGGAAAAAGAGAATATGATTTTTTCGAATCTTGATGATTTCTTCTTCATCTTTCACAAACCCTTGTTGGTCGCGCTCTTGAAAGGGAAAGAGTATATTTTCCAAATCATTGAGAAAATAAGCGGCCATTTCCTTGTCTTCGAGCACAAATACTGTCGTGCCTTCGAATTGCTCAAGGTGGGCAGCGGCAATCAATCCGGCAGCCGAACCTACCAATCCTTTAAGATGAACTTTGCTCTGTGTCAGCGCTTGAAGGCTTTTCAATTCGCCCAGCGATGGAAGCTGTTTATAGTGTTCTTTGAGTTGATATATATTCATTTGTACAATGCAAAAAGGCACATAAGGAGGTACATGTCTCTTTATGTGCGTTCATATAAATCAAGGAGTCTTTTTTTTGTTCACCCCTCCATCGACAAAGGTAGTGCACTAATTTCGTGGCCGTATGTGGGATAAAGAAACATTTATAGATATCAATTTGATGGCGTTCCATCAATTGGCCAATTTGGATCAATGGAAAGGAATAGTCTGTTGCTATCGCCCAAAGGATTCGGAAGTGGGCCTTTTTGGTTTTGGCGCGCAAGATTTCATTGACCTGAAAAGTGGCCTCCCAGTAGAACTCCT
>JBILSZ010000049.1:0-19816 GCA_044371755.1 Flavobacteriales bacterium
TTCCCTTGTTCCTTGTTCTTCTCCCCCTTGTTCCTTGTTCTTCTCCCCCTTGTTCCTTGTTCTTCTCCCCCTTGTTCCTTGTTCTTCTCCCCCTTGTTCCTTGTTCCCTTGTTCCTTGTTCTTCTCCCCCTTGTTCCTTGTTCCCTTGTTCCTTGTTCCCCCCTCGCCCTTTCTTCCCTATTTTTGCCCCATGGACCAACAACTCGTCATTTACAACAGCATTTCTAGAAAAAAAGAAGTATTCGAATCCATCGTGCCGGGCATGGTAGGGATGTACGTCTGTGGACCTACTGTCTATAGCGATGTACACCTCGGAAACGTTCGCACTTTCCTCACTTTCGATATAGTGTACCGATACCTTCAATTCATTGGCTACAAGGTGCGCTATGTCCGCAATATCACCGACGTTGGTCACCTCGTGGGAGACGGCGATACAGGGGAGGACAAAATCGCGAAAAAGGCCAAGCTCGAAAACCTCGAACCAATGGAAATCGTTCAGAAATATACCAACGGTTTTCACGATGTGATGCGCCTTTTCAATATTCTCAATCCATCGATTGAGCCTACGGCTACCGGACATATCGTAGAACAAATTGAAATGATTCAAGAGATCATTGATAATGGATATGCCTACGAGAGCAACGGGTCGGTTTATTTTGATGTACGCAAATTCAACGAAAAATATCCCTACGGCAAACTCAGCGGTCGCGTGATTGATGAGCTTTATACCAATACCCGCGAGCTCGACGGACAGGATGAGAAGCGCGATGCGCTCGATTTTGCTATTTGGAAAAAAGCAGAACCTTCGCACTTGATGCAGTGGAATAGCCCGTGGGGCAAGGGTTTCCCAGGGTGGCACCTCGAGTGCTCTGTAATGAGTACAAAATATCTCGGCAAGACGTTCGATATCCATGGTGGTGGTATGGACTTAAAATTCCCACACCACGAATGTGAAATCGCGCAAAATGTGGGCGCCCACGGACACGAACCGGTGCGCTATTGGATGCATGGCAATATGCTCACTGTGAATGGTCGCAAAATGGCCAAGAGCGAAGGCAATGGCTTTACTCCAGAAGAATTGATCACTGGCAGTCACAAACTTCTCGATAAGGGTTACAGCCCTATGACGGTGCGCTTCTTTATGCTCCAAGGACATTATGCTTCTACCCTCGACTTCAGCAATGAGGCCCTGCAAGCGGCAGAGCGCGGATTCAAACGCATGACGGCGGCAATGGAAAACTTTGGAAAATTGCCAGCCTCAGCTTCCAGTGATGAAAATATTTTAGACTGGGTCAAGCAATGCTACGTGGCAATGAACGATGATTTCAATACGCCTGTGCTCATTTCAAATCTATTCGAAGGAGTTCGTATCATCAACTCCGTGAAAGAAGGTCACCTGAAACTTACTCAGGCAGACATCGATTTGCTTACAGAAACATTCGTGGCGTTTTTCGATCAAGTATTAGGGCTCACCATAGAAGCTTCCGCAGGCAACAATGAGCTGACAGAACAATTGATGCAATTCATCATTCGTCTTCGTGCTAATGCGAAATCGAACAAGGATTTTGCAACATCAGATATGATTCGCGATGAACTTGCAAAGATTAAAATTCAAATTAAAGACACCAAAGAAGGATCGACTTGGGCGGTCACGGAATAAAATGAAAAAAAGCGCACTTCGTTTTCTAATGCAAGGAGCCTTGTCGGGACTGGCCATCACTGTGCTCTATACCGCATGTACAGATGACAAGAAGAATGACACAAAAGGAAATTCTACCACAAAACCGAACGAATCGTCGGTGGTAGTTCCACAGTTTCAAGCCGACTCTGCGTATCGATTTGTAGAAAAACAAGTGTTGTTCGGTCCACGCGTACCGGGCACGGCATCGCACACCGCATGCGGCGATTGGATGGTGGCCACGCTCAAAAGTTATGGCGCGAATGTGATCGAACAGAAAAGTTCGGTGACTACATTTGATGGAAAGAGCACTCCACTGCGCAATATCATTGCGGAGTTCAATCCTTCTGTTAAAAAGCGCATTGCATTGGCCGCACATTGGGACACGCGTCCTTTTGGTGATAAGGATACAAATGAGAGTCTTTGGAAAAAACCCATCGACGGCGCGAATGACGGCGGTTCTGGCGTTGGAGTATTGATGGAAATAGCACGTCTTATGGCATCGAATCCGACTAGGGTAGGAGTGGACCTCATCTTTTTTGACGTAGAAGATTATGGTGCTCCTGAGTGGAAAGATGAATCAGATGGCGATGTGTACACATGGTGTTTGGGTTCGCAATATTGGGCGCGCACACCACATAAAGTAGGTTATCGCGCTGAAACGGGAATACTGTTAGATATGGTAGGAGCAAAAGATGCTGTATTTAATAAAGAAGGAAAAAGTATGGAAGTCGCCATTGGCACAGTGGCGCGTGTGTGGAGCACAGCGGAGAAATTGGGATATGGTGGATTTTTTCAAGATGTGACAATGCCCGAAATCATTGACGATCACCAATGGATGATTGCCGGTGGTGTTCCCTCGATTGATATCGTAGATATGCGCCCAACAGTGCGCGCCATGGGTTATGAAGGCTATGGCTTCGGCAGTTTCCATCACACACACAATGACAACATGAGTGTCATCAGCCGCGAAACCCTCAAAGCCGTAGGCACCACCGTAACCCACGTCATTTACAAATATTAGCCTACTAGCCTACTCTCTTACTAGCCTATTACCCTATTATCTTATTACCCTATTATCCTATTACCCTATTATCCTATTATCCTATTATCCTATTATCCTATTATCCTATTATCCTATTATCTTATTACCCTATTATCTTATTACCTACTCCCCCTTCGCTCCCTCGCCAATGTATCTTCCCTTGCGGTATAGATCAATCTTTGTGAGTACTCCGCTGCTGTTGTAACGATACCACTTTCCGTTGTAAAGCTTACCTTCTTTAAACTCACCGCTTTGGGTTACGTTTCCATTTGAATCATACAACGTATTAAATGCATCAGGCTGAAATGCACTCGCAGGGTTCGGCTTATCCTTCACTACCACCGATTCGCGACCGAGATTTTTATTATACGCGTCGGGTTTCTGACTGCCAGCAGTTCTATTCGCTTTTTCTGATTTGAAATTGACAACACGCACATCACCATTCGCAAAATCTTTATCTTCAAGCAATACTCCTTCAGGTGAGTAACGCTTCATATCGCCGTTCTCCTTGCCATTTACAATGTCTACTACTAAAGCAAGATTTCCATTGTCGTGATAATAATATTGGGTGCCATTGCGCTTGCCACTTTCATCAAAAAAGAACTGTTGTTGTGGTTTTCCGTTTTCGAAAAAACGCTTGAATTCGCCAATGTTTTTTCCATCATCCCAGTTACCCTTTTCTTCAGGATTGCCATTGGAATAGTAGATGATATAAGGTCCTTCAGGACGGCCTATATTGTAGGTGATTTCTGAACGCAGTTTGCCCGTGGGATAATACTTTTTCCAAACGCCATGTCTGCGATCATCTTTGTAATACCCTTCCTCAACTTTAGCTCCTGCAGCATACGTGCGGTCGCCAAGCATCTCTCCCGTAATAATCCAGTATCCTTGTCGAAGTCCTGTTTGGTCTTTTTTATTGACGTCGCCAGCAGTGGCCTGCACCGAAAAGAGTGCGGCAAAAATCACCGTTGTGAGCCAACTGAGTAATTGTAAACGTGCTATCATCACTTAAAAGTTAGGGTTTTCTCCAAAAAGAGATACCCACTCCTACGTGATGTGGTGCTAAAGGGTTACGATTTGACCACTAATTTTTTGCGAATCTCTTCGATCATTGTAGATGTAAGCTTCGTCAAATCAAAGTGATGTTGCCACCCCCAGTCTTCACGAGCTCTGCCATCATCGATACTGTTTGGCCATGAATCGGCAAGCCCTTGCCTGAAATCTGGAGCATAGCTGATTTCAAATTCAGGAATGTGTTTTCTGATTTCATCAGCCAATTCAGCTGGAGTAAAACTGATACCGCTGAGATTGTAGCTACCGCGTATTTTGATTGATTCTTTTGGCGCCTCCATGATGCCTATGGTCGAATTGATGGCGTCTTCCATCATCATCATTGGCAAGCGTGTATCAGGTCCGAGGAAGCATGTATATTTTCCACTTTCGATAGCGTGATAGAAAATATCTACTGCATAGTCGGTAGTGCCGCCTCCCGGTTCGCTGCGATAGCCAATCAAGCCAGGGTATCGAATGGAGCGAACGTCTACATTGAATTTGTTGAAATAATATTCGCACCAGCGCTCGCCCGCCAATTTACTAATACCGTAGATCGAGGTGGGTTCCATGATGGTGAATTGTGGAGTGTCGTCAGCGGGAGTATTAGGCCCAAATGCAGCGATAGAACTGGGCCAGAAGACGCGCTCAAGTTTACCAGCCTTTGCGATTTCAAGAATATGAAAGAGTCCATTCATATTCAAATCCCAAGCTTTTTCTGGATATTTCTCAGAAGTCGCACTAAGCAGCGCCGCCAATTGGTAAACTACCTTGACGTTGTACTGGTCGATCACCGCTTCCATGCGCGGTCTGTCCAATACACTGAATACTTCAAATGGGCCGTCTTTAAATATCGGATCCTCACTCATTTTGATATCCGATGCGATGACGACATTATTTCCATGTTTCGCTCGCAATGCGAGCGTGAGCTCCGTCCCGATTTGTCCGGTTGCTCCTACGATAAGGATATTGCCTTGCATGGGGGCGAATATACAATTTTGATACACCCGCCCAAAGTCCCTATTTTATAATAAAATTGAAAACCTTTTCTACAAGTTCCGAATGAATTTCCGCATCTCTTCTAAAGCTTGTACCGAAAAACTCTCTTCTAATTGATCGTATTCCTGAATGGTACATTTTTCACAGGTTTGAAAAAGGTGATTCAGCCCCTGAAAGATAACAGTCTTAAACTGAGTATTTCCTCCCGATTTTAGTGCTGACTCAATCGCTTTTGTATTCACCTCCGCATTCACTTGCAAATCTTTATCACCATTTAGAATCAACACCGGACACTTCACTTTTTTCCAATCTGTACTTGGTTCGTACTTCAAAAAAAACCGCATCCAGTCACTGTTGATGCCCGCAATTTGATTTCTTTTAAACTCATCTAAATTGGGAATCATAGCCTTCTGTGCGCCTAGCACAGTGTCGAGCATGAGCATCAGTCTATCGGTAGCTTTCGCGCTATCGGGTTCGGTCATCACTATATCCAACATGCGCATCACATTGTTGCGATTGGCTTCTGCATCCTTTTTCGATGCTCCCGCAGCCATCATGATATCCATATTCTGCTGATACAATACCGATTTGCCGTTGACTCCCGTACCGGCCAACGAGATTATAAATGCCACTTCAGGTCGCATCGCTGCAGTCATGGCTGCCACCATGCCACCTTCGCTGTGACCTATGAGACCAATCTTTGTCTTATCAATTTTTTTCTGCTTTTTTAAAAAATCAAAACAGGCTGCGATGTCTGAGGCAAAGTCGGCACTCGTAGCCGCTTCAAAATTTCCTTTGCTCTTGTTGACTCCGCGATCGTCCACACGCAATACAGCTATGCCTTGTTTAGCAAAATCATCAGCGATGATGGCAAATGGTTTATGGCCCATCAAAGTTTCATCGCGATCTTGGGGTCCGCTTCCTGTCACCATGATAGCCGCCTTGAAGGCTTTTCCTTTTTTTGGCATCGTAAGCGTACCTGACAATGTGTGGCCGCCGTTGGGATTGGTAATCACCACTTCTTTAATAGTATACTCAAATGGACCTTTTGGGGTCTGTGGACGCTTATCTTGCGTAATTCCTGTCATAGGCCACAATACCGTCATGACGAAAAATGAAAGGACAAGAAATTTTTTCATAGAGCATTTTTTTCAAAGCTAATCCTTTAAGACCTTGATAGGCAAAGGTTTTGTAAGAATGGTCGTTTTGTATGATAGATAGCCTTACAACCTGAATTCAACTATTTAAGCCAAATTATGAATACTCATCTTATTTTTGACCCCTAACCATTCACCACAAAAGGATTCCTTGTGCTACTAAATATCTTTAAGCCTGAAAAAAATTTGGAGGTATTGTCAGATGCCGAATATCGCCAGGCGTTCAAGGAATTCTATAAACCTATCCGTTCATTTATCTATTACAAATGTGGAGATGTGGATATGGCTGAAGATATTACCCAAGATGTTTTTGTGAAACTCTGGGAGACCAGAGACAAGATAGATAAGCGTACCATCAAGGCTTACCTCTATACTATCGCACAAAACGTTACGATCAACCAGCTCAAGCGCCAACAGCTGATGTTTAAATTTAAACAAAAACCAACTGTAGATAGAGATACCGATAATCCCGAAAAGCTGGCTGAGATGGATGAGTATCAAAAAAAGTTGGAGTCAGTCTTAGCTCTTTTGCCAGAAGGCGGCCGACAGGTTTTTTTAATGAATCGCTTGGAGGATCTTACTTACGCAGAAATCGCGGAGAGACTTGGGCTATCTGTAAAGGCTGTGGAGAAAAGAATGAGCAAAGTTCTGCGTATATTGCGTGAAAAGCTTGGCACCGAATTGTGAAAAATAAATATCGCATAGCTGTTCTATTTTTTTTTCTTTCCTTCATTGCTTCGCAATGTTTGGGACAATCTCAACCTTTGCTTATCACGGCCAATTATCAAAACAAAACAGGGACAGAAGTTATCCTAGATTTAAAGGCGCGCTACAATCTTCGGTTTTCCTATGATCCAAAGGCACTTTCAGCATTCAGTATCAATGAGGCTTTTGAAGATGAGCTGCTCGAAGTGGTATTGCAAAAGATTTTGGATCCTCAAAACTTAGGATTTAGAAAGGTTGGAAATACTTATGTTGTTTTTCCTCTTGTGTCTACGGCCGAATTGGTTGATTCTACTGAAAAAATTGAATTTTATGTTACGGTTGAAGATGATGAATCGGGTGAGCCATTGCCTTATGCCATAGGGAGAATGCAGTTTCCTCCGAGAGTTTTTACGGCAAATGCTAATGGCGAAATGTTGATCACAAATGTGCCTTCTGATTCTTGCTTAATAATATTTTCATACATCGGATATGAAAAAAAATCGATTCGAATTCGAGGTTTGCGGCGCGAAAGACAGTCTACAGTGCTATTGAAAGTAAGAAATAATGCGTTACCTGTGGCTGTGGTGGAAGCCAAAGGTCTATCTCCTGTGGCTTCTTCGTCCGAACCAGGTCAGCTACTCATCAATCCTCAGTTACTCGGTTCAATTAATGGTCCTGGCGAACCAGACGTACTCCGCACCACACAGCTCTTACCAGGGATTAATGCAAGCAACGAAACCAGCAATGGTCTCATAATTAGAGGAAGCCCGGGGGATCAAAGTCTTTTAAAAATCGATGGGTTTACGATTTACCACATGGATCATTTCTTCGGTGTAATCAGCGCCATCAATCCTCTTTCTGTAAAAAATATCCGTGTTCAAAAGGGCGGGGGAGAAGCGAGGTTTGCTTCACGCATTGGTGGAGCAGTGGAGATTACTGCGAAGGAAGGCAATCGTTATGAGTCAGGCGGGAAAATAGTTCTTGGCCCGTTGGCAATATCTGGTTATTTGGAAACCCCGCTTTCCCCATCAAACAATGCCTCACTGATGATTTCAGCCCGCAGATCCATCACCGATGTATGGACGAGCCCGACCTATACTGAGTTATTCAATACGATTTATAAAGCGAGTATTACTTCAGATGACGCTTCTACTGCGGGTGAGGAAGCGGAATACCGATTTTCTGATGTTATCAGTAAAATCACATGGCGGCCTTCTACCAAAGATATCCTCTTCGTAAGCGGATACTTTAGCCGTGACCAACTTGGTATCGCCTACTCATCCACAGACAATCTGGGGGCATATTCTTTTAGCTACTCCGACAATAGCGAGTGGGGCAATCGTGGATTTGGAGCTGGATGGAAAAGACGCTTCACCTCAAAGTTGAATCAAGATTTAACCATTGGTTGGTCACAATATTCGTCTGACCTCAATGCAGTAGATACTCTTACAGACCTTAGATTTCAAGATGTTCAACGCATCTTCAGAGAAGATAATAATATTTTGCGCGATGTGACAGCACGCTATCAATTGGAACTCAACGCACAAAAACTCACTTGGTATTTCGGTGCGATGATGAATCAAATTGATATAGAAAGAAATAACAATCAATCGACTTTGTTATCCGATACCCTCAATAATGCTAGCGTTCTCACAGGCTTCGTCCAAGCCAATGGAGCAAAAGGCGACTTTAACTGGAATCTTGGCAGCCGATTGAACTATTACACCGCTTCCTCTGAAATCTATCCGGAATGGGCGTTCAATGCCACTTATGGACAACGTGATAGTATTCTATTCAAAGGCGCAGTTACGCGAATCCATCAATATGTGCATCGATTAAGACAGCAAAGCTTATTTCTCAATCAGCCCGACACCTGGGTATTGAGCGATGGTAATACAATGCCTGTGCTTCGAAGCGATCAATTTATGCTCGGTGTTCTATTGCCCATTTTGAATTGGGAGATTGATATGGAGGCTTATTTGAAGGTGAATGAAGGTATGGCAGTGGATGTTTCACAATGGATGTGGCTCGGTATGAACGATGATATCAATGCAGTTCGCGGCACCGGTAGCGTAGTAGGTTTTGACTTTTTTCTAAAACGTGATTTAGGAAAATCAGATTTCTGGATTGGCTATTCATTAGCAAATACCACGATGTCTTTTGATGCGCTCGATTTGCAATCGGATCTCGTGCCTGGTTACGAGCATCAACATGAACTGAAATTGTATTACGAGGTGAAATTGAAGGCTTTTAACATATGGCTCAATTGGATTTTTGGAAGCGGGCGTCCATTTACACCTTTTCTTGGTGAAATGACAGTGACCGCAGCCAATGGAAGTAATCTCAAGGTGCCTGTCTTTGCCGATATTAATAGCGGCCGCCTCATTCCGTACCATCGCCTTGATGGAGGTATCACCTATCATAAAGAATGGAATTCAAAACGAATCGAATTGACGCTGAATCTAAATAATGTTTACAACAGAAAGAATATTCGTGATATTCAATATCTTTCATTTTTGAGAGATGATGGAACTTATTTAATTCAAGAGAGAAAGGTGGAAATGCTAGGATTTATTCCGTCTCTTCAAATTGCATATACATTTTGACAAGACCATTATACATATCAGCATTTCTACTCTTTGCCGCCTGCAATGCCGAGCGCCCAAAGCCTGAGGTAACGGAGGTTTATGGGTATTACATAGCAGGTCTTGACAGTGTAGTGGTCACGGTGGATAATGTGAATAAGCAAGATGGAGTCGTAGGGGTGGAGGATGCAGATGTTCAAATTGCCGTCGGTAATTCAGATTTAACGGTTCCGCATCAAATCGAAGGTGACTATTCCCGCAAGGCACCTTCTCAATGGGCGGTAATGGACGAATCGGTGACATTAGAAATTCTCGGAGATATTGGATGCACAGCTACCGCTGTGGTGCCTCCAGCCGTAGTGCCTACCTTGATAAGTAATACCACATTCAGTATCAATCCATCTAACCCCGGAGCATCGGTATTTGAAGTAAAATGGGATCCAATTGAAGGATATTCATACTTACTAGGGTTACAATCAATTACTGAAAATGCGGCGGAAATCCCATTCACGGTGCCTTCTGGATTGTTCCAAAACCAATTTTTCGCACCAATAGAAGAAAATGAGGTGACCCTCTTTGATACAGACTTTAAATATTATGGCCGTCATCGACTTACAATTTATGTAATTGAGGATTTGTATAAAGACTTTTTCTTTTTTAGAAATAGAGGACAGGGCTTCCTTGCGACTCAAGGTCCTGATAATATCCTAGGCGCACGGGGACTTTGGACATGTATCAACGCATACCAAATCGAACTAGAAATTTTAGATTAAATATTTTAGAGAAAGGTAGGGTAATGATAGACGTAGGTGTAAAAAACAACGACAACGAGATAAATCATGGATAAAAAACATCAATTTTGGGGGAGGGTAGAAGCACCGTTTAATAAGTCTGAAGATCAGGCCTGGAGCGAGTTGCAAGCGAGGATCGCGCGTGGAGAAACGTCTGTGATTAAGATGTTTAATCCTTGGAAATACGTGGCTGCGGCTGCCGCCGTAGTGGTATTCGCGGTGTCCATCTTCTTCTTTGGTCAAAATGAAACGATAGTTGCTGAAACCAAAGCCGGAGAAATCAAAACAATCATACTTCCAGACGGAAGTGAACTTATCCTGAATGCACTGTCTACGGCTTCTTACGAGGAAAAATGGAATGAAGATCGCCTCATCAACCTCGATGGAGCTGGTTTCTTTAAGGTGAAGAAAGGAAGTCGCTTTAAAGTTCTTACCAAATATGGTGAGGTTGAAGTCCTTGGAACCTCTTTCGACGTGACTGCAAGAGAAAATCAGTTCCGAGTGATTTGCGAAACAGGCCGCGTCAGAGTATCCACCGGTGGAGAATCAGTCATTATCAATCCAGGAGAACAAACAGATTTTGACAATAGTACTTTGATTTCAAGCCGAGCTAAGAGAGCTGGAGATGCTTGGACAAGTGGCCAGTTTATTTACGAAAGCGAATCATTAGCGAATGTAATTAGAGACATTGAAATTCAATTTAATATTGAAATTAGCAATGGTAATTACGACGGAAAATTGTATTCTGGACAATTCGAGAAATCCAACGTTGAAGAAGTTTTAAATCTCGTACTTAGCCCGTACGGATTAACTTTTGAGAAACTTAATGATCGTAAATATTCGATTATTGAAGCCAAGAATTAACAGATATTTTTGTTTTTTTATCAGAATTAATTTTGGTTTAAATAAAATAAATAAGATTTTTGCCGTTCAAATAAAGTCCTAGACTTTTAAAGATATTAGAGGTAAGCAAAAGCTTACACATAAAAAGTAAGTAACACACAATGAAGCGCCCGTTCGAGGCGCATCAGATAGTATAGTTAGTTTTAGTTAAGGTTTAGAATTGAAGCCCGAAACGTCGGGCTTCGATTTTTTTATGAAGGATTATTTCCCCGCAAGTTTTAGTTTTGCACGCATGAATAATCCCCGTCATATTCGTATTGAAGATTATGATTATCATCTCCCAGATCACGCTATAGCTGCGCACCCACGCCCCAATCGGGACGATTCGCGCCTGATGACGTGCATTCAAGGAAACATAGTTCCAGATCATTTTAGAAACATAGCAGCCTATTTGAAGCCAGGCGACCACCTTATTCTCAATGAAACCAAGGTTATTCCTGCACGCCTGCATTTTAAAAAAGAAACTGGTGCTTCCATAGAGATCTTTTGCCTCCAACCCTTTCAGCTCGACCATCAGCAAGCCATGGAGAGAAGAGATCATGTGGAATGGGAAGTAATGATTGGTGGTGCAAAAAAGTGGAAAGAGGGAATTTTAAAAGTAAATGTAGCTTTAGGTTCAATAAATATCGAGCTATGTGCCGAGCGCACGTCCTCACATCCCACAGCCCTCACGGTTAACTTCTCCTGGAGCAACCCTTCCATATCTTTTTCCGAAATTCTCTCCGCCGCGGGTGAGTTACCACTACCCCCGTATTTTGATAGAAAAGCAGAGGCGGAAGACTATGAACGCTATCAAACTGTCTTCGCTAAATTCGAGGGCAGTGTCGCCGCTCCAACAGCCGGACTTCACTTTACTCCAGCAATCCTTAATCAACTCGAACAACAAAGTGTCGCGATTAAAAAACTCACCCTGCATGTAGGGAGCGGAACATTTAAGCCTGTTTCAGCTTCTTTGCTATCGGAACACGAAATGCATGGAGAAGTTTTTGAAGTCACACCCGTTTTTATTCAATCACTCATATCCCCGTCAGGGCGCACCATTCCTGTTGGTACAACCTGCATGCGAACCATTGAAAGCCTTTATTGGCTCGGGGTGAAATATTTACACACCCCCGAACTTTTTCAAAACACTGTTACCCTGCAACAATGGGAAGCGTATGATTTGCCCCAAGATGTGTCACGTGAGCGGGCTTTAAATGGACTGCTCGATTATTGTAAAAAATTCAACCTTGATCGCTTGGGTGGAAGCACTTCACTCATCATTGCTCCGGGCTATCGCTTGCGCGTGGCTTCAGGAATCATCACCAATTTTCATTTACCCAAGAGCACTTTAATCTTGCTCGTTGCAGCCATTATCGGCGAACGGTGGAGAGAGGTATATGCGAAAGCGCTCGAAGAGGAATTCTTTTTCTTGAGCTATGGTGATAGTTCGATTTTAATACCATAAAAAAAAACCGTCTCCACGAAGGAGACGGTCTTCTTAATTGGTTAAAGGGGGTTTACTATCTTCTTGTAAAACGGTCGTCAATAACTTCAGCTTCCTCTTTGAAAGAGTTGAAGATAGAGCTTGCAGCTCTGTTTTGAAGGTTGGTCATCATTTGATCACGATCTGCAGTATAGTTGTCAGTACTTGTACCTTCAACGATATCAGATGTTTTTTGGAGTACGTATACTCCGCCTTTTCCTTTGATTGGGCTAGAAATGAAATCTTTCTTCAATCCGAAAGCAATACCAATTACTTCATATTCTTGCGCGCTTACGCCGCTTCCGGGGATATTACCGCTCTTTAGAGTAACATTATCCGCCGTCTTCACTGTTGATTCTACAGCCTTTGCAATTTCTTCCAAAGAGCCGCTCTTCATCAATTCCATGAATTTTTCTGCTTTCTTCTCTTTGATAGCTTCTAGTTTCATTTTGTCATAAACATTCGCCAATGTAGGAACGCCGCGCTCCTTCACATCTACAAGTGTTGCAATGATATAATCATTGTCAATCATCATTGGCTGTGAAACCTCTCCGAGTTCCGCGCCAAAGGCCCAAGAAACAACGGGATATCCATTTTGCAATCCGTTGATAGTGGTGCTATTTGGACGGATGTTCTTTGCAGGCATGATTGGTGTTCCACCGTTCAAAGTATCTGCTGCTGCTCTGAAGCTTGTAGAATCTGCAAAATTGATAGAGAATTCGCTGGCAAGTGCGTAAGCACCTTTGCGAGTAGATGCGCTTGGTTCGATTGTCTTTTCAATCATTGCAACTTTAGCTACAGCGAATTTCTGATCTGTTACTTCCAATACGTGTACACCGAAATCAGTAGTAACAAGTGAAAGTTCTCCTTTTGGTTTTGAGAAAGAAGCATCTTCAAATTCTTTTACCATTGCGCCTTTTCCAAACCAGCCGAGATCTCCGCCTGAGGTTTTAGTTCCATCACTACCAAATTGAGCGGCCATCGCTTCGAAGTTCTTTTCTTTCGCGATTACATTTTTAATAGAATCGGCTTTTGCGCGAGCTGTTGCAAGTGCGGCAGCGTCTTTTCTATCTGCTTTGATGAGAATGTGACGAGCTTTCACAGAGTCAAGCACGTTCATGCGCTTAGAAACTTTTGCAAGTGCGTATTTACCATTGTATTCAAATGGACCAATTACTTTTCCAATTGAGTCGTTCAATACTTGAGTGTTGTAAGGCTCAGGAAACTTATTGGCAGTGTAGCTGATCATTGGCTTGCTGCCAGGTGTAGCGTTAGTAGCCGCGAAAGCGCTATCATTTTTATCTACGCGGAAAGACTCGGCCAAAGAAGTCAATGACTCTCTCAAAGAAAGACTGTCATTAGAGCTTGGGCGCACAGGGAAGCGGATGTAGTTTACAGAGCGGCTTACTTCCTGTTTGTATTCGCGATCGTTCTTGTGCTTATTGTAATATGAGCGAATGTCTGACTCGCTTACTTCCACGGTGCTATCTGGAATTTCAGCATACGACTTCACTACATAAGAAAGATTGATCTTATCGCTTTGTTGTTTGAAAGCCCATTTTCCATCAAGGTTATTGGCATACATACCGCGCTTTAGCATAAGATCATACTTCTCTTTCATGCGCTTGTGCATGATAAGATTCTTCCATCCTGCGGCGCGCTCTGGCTCCATACCATCGAAATTAGTACGCATTTGTTCGCGGAAGGAAGCGCTATCTTGACCTCCGTAGATGGTTTGCTTCACATATGGAGAAAGCATTTCTCCAAATAGAACCTCATCGTATTCTTCTTCTGTAACGGTGATACCAGCCTTTTCAAATTGTTCTGAAAGAAGCTTGCGCTCTACCAAATTGTTCCAAGTATCATTACTCAAGCTTGTTTCGTTGCCTGAATAGTTGAAAAGAACCTTTTGTTCGTTGGTAGCAGCAGTCCATTCAGCGATGTTGATCGATTCGCCAGCGATCTCGCCGACATCGGGATCACCACCTTGAATCCACTTGAGAACTGCACCATTTACGAGGAAGCCCAAAAGGCTCACTCCTACAACTACGATCAGAAGCCATCTTTGGTTTCTGATTTTTTCAATCATTGCCATATAAGTCTAGCATTATAAAATTTGGAGTGCGAATATCGTAAAATGATTAACACAAATTACAAAAACCTAGAATTACAAAATAAGATATTGAAAATTAGTGCTTTAAAACTTATGAAATGGAGATTTTTACCGCCTCAATCCTCGTCTCTGAGACCTTGCTGACTGTAAATGTGAAGTTTTCGACGACAATAACTGCTCCTTCATCGGGAATATCTTCGTAGTAATGAAGAAGTAAGCCTCCTAAAGTATCATACTGCTCGTCATTGACAGGTAGTTCAAAAGGATATTTGTCGTTCAAATAGTCAATTTCTAACCGAGCTGAAAACTCATAGTTCTTATCATCAACTTGAATTTCTAATTCCTCCTGTGTTTCTTCCTTGTCATGCTCGTCCTCGATTTCTCCAAATATTTCTTCCACAATATCTTCCATTGTGATAATGCCAGCAGTGCCTCCATATTCGTCTACTACCACGGCCATGCTTCTTTTTTTCTGAATAAAAATTTCCAAGACCTCATTCGCAGGCATCGGCTCGGGAACGATAGACACCGGGCGAAGAATATGCTGAATATGCTCTGGTTTTTTAAACAATTCAAAAGAATGCACATACCCAATTATGTGATCAATATTCTCCTTGTAAACGAGTATTTTCGAAAGACGCGTGTCGATGAATAATTTTTTTAATTCCGCAACAGAATCAGTAATCTCTACAGCCACTATTTCATTGCGGGGCACAAGACAGTCGCGCGCCTTTACTTTTGAAAAATCAAGTGCATTCTGGAATATCTGAATCTCGTGATCAAACTCTTTGGTCTTATCAATATTACCTGTTGCTTCGGTGAGATAATGGTCGAGGTCAATTCTGCCGAAACCTACAATTGCTTCGCTATTTTTAGAGGATCCGACTATTCTTAAAAATGCGTTGCTAATGGCAGTAATGATTACTGCAAATACCCAGAGCAAACCATACCAAATAGCTAAGGGAATAGCCAAAAGATTGAGCCAACGGTTAGGATTGATGGAGAAAATGGCTTTAGGAATGAATTCTCCAAAAATGAGCACCACAACGGTAGAAATGAGTGTTTGTGTTATGAGCAAACCATACTCTCCCAACCATTGAACAGTATAGGGGAGGTGCAAGGATAAAAAATCTACAATTGCGTCGCCCATATACAAACCATAAATCACGAGAGCGATGTTGTTGCCGACTAGCATTGCAGCGATAAACATCTTTGGGCGCGCCGCGAAATAGGAAATAATTTCTGCCCCGAATACGCCTTGTTTTTTATCCAATTCCAATTTGAATTTGTTGGAAGTAATAAACGCGATCTCAACCCCACTAGAAAAAGCGGAAGCGATAAGGGATAATATGACGATGACTAACCACCCGGGGTCCATGGATGCAAAATTAAAATTCAAGAGCGATTGCGCATGTTATTTTCTATGCGCTTGTTCATACTCCGGCGGAAAAGGTACCAGATAAAGGCTATTACGGGCACAAGTAAATTCGCACGACCCTCTTCCCAGCCATGTTGGTAAATCATTACGGCAGCATATATGGCAGATGCAATGCTGACAGCTAACCAAAAATGAACAAAGAATTTATTGACTTTCTCCATTGGACGAAGGTAAAGAACTTTCGTTATCGTCAAAGTAGATATCTCCGGTAGGTTCCAGAATTTTATAACGTGTAAATGAACTATTGCTTTCTAATCCTTTTCCATAAAAAATCCCACCTCCACTGGTAATTTTCACGCGAGCATCCGTGAAGATCCGCGAACTGTCCTGTTGAAAGATCAACTTTTCTGTTTCGAGCATTTCACCTTGAGTGTTGCGCAGCACTACATTTTTATTGGCGGTCAATTCGTTTTTTTTCTGTAAAAAAATACCGTGATCAGCAGTGAGACGCGCTTCCTCTACATCTGCACTATCATAAAAAATCATTGTAAATCCACCCGATGCCTCGATATAAGAAGAATCTCCGCCGAATTGATCAATGCGTTTGGCACTTAAAATGTTTCGAAGTTCCCCCTTTTCGGTATAGCGATATTCCGCATCGAAATTGGTTTGTAAAGGCACCACTATATCTTCCGTCGCAGCTTTGATATCCGACATTTTATTTTTACAAGAAAAAATTAAAAATGCAGCAAGAATCAAGAAAATATTTCGAAATATTTTAATCATATCGACGCTGAACAAACCACGGATTTAAGAAGTGAGGAGTTAAAGAAAAACCAAGTTGTACATTGACGAAATCCTCCTCCAGCAAGCCATTGGTGGTTGTGCCGCCGCGGCCATACTCAACTGCAAAATTGAAACGACTGGTGCTCCGAGACGACAATATAGGAATTGATACTCCCGCACTCACCGCCTGCTGCACGATATTTTGGTCGCGAACATTGAGGTAAGTGTTCGTATTGCGCACTCCAATTCGATAGGTGGTTCGTTCCAAAATATTATTCGCTGCTTCCGTATTGCGCGGAGTTCGCTCTAATCCAAGAGCGATATTGGAATAGGCCGTCAATTCATTCGCCGTCAGCGTTCCTTCAAAAGAACTGCTGAAATTATTCCAGTTTTGATTTTTAAATTCAAATGAAAGTACTGTCGTTCTTCCTTCTTGTCCTGCCCAGATCACGCTTGCTCCTGTGGTGAGGCGAGAGGGCACTGTAATGACTCCATTTTGAACAGGCACAAAATAGGTAGTGTCTATTATACTTTCCCTGCCGCTAGATAGAATATACATTTCTCCTACCACTTCATTTTTTGATTTTAAATCACCACCCAGCGTATAGTTTGCACCAACATTTAAGTACACACCGCTACGCAATCTTTTTTTATCCCAATTGATTTTTAGTGGCATGAAATATTGAAAGCCCGCATCAAGAGTGAAATCTAATACTGTTGTTCTAGTGGTGTTTTTAGTAGAAAAATAACGGGATGAGGCAAACTCTACTCGGCTTTCCTGACGGAGGGTTCCGAATAAATAGTTCAAATTGACACCGAGAGAAAGCCTTGGCTTTACAACTGCCAGCGAGTCACGCAATTCTTTTACACGATTTTCATCATTCAGCTTGGCAGTGCCTGTGAGTGAAGTATTGTATTTTGGAGTTTTGTAAGTCTTAAAAGAACGCCCAAATCCAACTACGAGACGATTAATACCGCCACTACCGTCGTATTTGTAAGATGCAGAGGTCGAGTCGTTGACGACCACTGGTGAAGTAAGATTGTATCCAACAGTGCTGTAAGGCACCACTCCTAGGGTCACGCCCCAACGAGAGCCTTGCTTTTTAAATCCAAATGCAATTTCAGAAACTTGTCCCGCGCGAAATGTTTCAGACGACGTTCCATTGGTAATATTCTGCGTGCCTCCTTTGCCTGATAGCTGCAATGTGGTGCGCGATAAGTTGGCGTAAGTAGCAGGGTTAAAAAGATTGATAGCATTGGGGTCGATGATAGATGAGGTGATGCCTCCAATAGCAAAATGATTCACAGATCCCGCTGGGTCAAGCACTCCAATACCAAATCGCGAATAGGGATTGCTAATACCAGCTTGGGCAATTGCCGTCGCAGATAACAACACTAGTATAATTCCGCTAAATAATTTTCTCACAATAGTTAAAAAGATAAATTTGATGAAGACCTCGCAAGGTCAAATTTTCGTCTGCAAAAATGGGGCTTTTCAAGTAGCTTCCCAAAAAACCTCCGTCACCCCCGGTTATAATGACGTTTAAGTCGTCATTTTGACTACAATAAGATCGTATCGTTCCACTAATTTCATGAATGATTCCCCAAATCACACCGCTTTCTATCGACCCATTCGTGCTATTTCCAATTATTTCTGGCAATGTCTGGCCGAACTCTACGAGAGGAAGTCTGCCGGTAAAATGATGAAGAGCCGAAAAACGAATCCGTAATCCTGGCGAAATGGAGCCCCCTTTTAAAATCCCTTTTTTTAAAAATGTAGTGGTGATACAAGTGCCACAGTCGATAATCAATATATCACTGTTGCCAAAGCGCTCAATTGCTCCAGCCGCATTAGCCAGCCGATCAAAACCAATGCTCTGTGGCGTGCTATAATCCATTGCAAATGGCATTCGATGTGACCTTTCAAAAAATATCACGCGATGAGCACTCGGTATCTGCGCTTCGATTTCGCTAGCACTCGCCCTTACCGATGAAATGAACACGTTTCCTTCTGGTTTTGTCTTCAAAAAAATTCCCAGATTAGAAATTTCGTCATCCGCGAAGGAAGCTTTCTCAACAATCTGATCATTTTGAAAAAAGGCAATCTTCGTGGAGCTATTGCCTTGATCGATGATGAAGTGGGAGGAATTATTGGTCACGGTCGCTCAAAAGTAATACTGTTCCTCGCTTTTCCACTGGTCGTCCTTTCCCATCTTCAATGGTGACGAAATACACATACACACCTTCTTGCACCAGTTCTCCATTCATAAAACCATCCCACGGCGCATTGATATCGGTGGTATCATAAATCACATCGCCCCATTTGCTATATATAATTAGTCGATATTCTTCGAAGTTTGCGAAAGAAATGACTGGCTGGAATGTATTATTGAATCCATCCACGACAAAGGCATTCGGCACCCAAATGATGGGCTCGAGATTCAAACGAACAGGATTACTTGAACTATAATACACTTCGGGATAAGTACCAGTGCGGCTTACGGCCTCGACTCTATAGGTAAAATCCCCGGGGCTAAATCGCAAATCGCTCACATCGTCTTCATAAAAAGTAATGTTTCCCGGAACGCTCGCAATTTGTTCTTCGATGCCATCCAATCCTTGTTTGCGGTAGATGAGGTATTCATTCACTCCATCTTCCCAACCCCCATAGGCACTCCATTGCATCGCTAATGCTAGGCGGTCGTTGTAAGCAAATCCATTCAACAATATCGTCACGGCTACATTGCTCGTATCTATTGTATCTCCGCAAACATTCTGCGCCACGAAGCGATATTCGTAGGAAAAAATATCTGTATTCACATCAATACTATCTTCATATTCTATAAAATCGAGGCCAGATGAATTGATATAGGTAATGTCGTCCCAGTCTTGTGTGCCCGCTGTCTGACGCTGCACTGAGTACAGTATGTCCGAGCCAACAGGTTCTGTAATAAATTCAATCCTGATCTTTTCGTCTGTAAGCACAGTCGCTGATGTAATGTAATTGAAGGCAGGACTAGGAGGATAGATTACATTGACGATGCGCAAATTAGATATAGTAGAGTAGGTCCCATTTGGGTGCCTGGCTCGCACATAATAACTATTGTTTCCTCCGACTGTTACTCCATGTTGAAACGTAAGCTCTGTTCCAGGCAGCGTGG
>JBILSZ010000050.1:0-19796 GCA_044371755.1 Flavobacteriales bacterium
AATAATCTTCACCTCCTAAATAATTAGAAGTACAGCCATTACCACTAATCACACTATTGCATGCCCCGCAAGTAGTATAGCTACCGTTGAAAGGCAAACTGGTGATAGGTGTGGCTGTTGTGCAGTTAGAGCAAGGTGGCGGCGGTGCGCATGTCACCAAGGTCACAGTTATAGTTCCGTTCAAATTATTTGCAGTGGCACAATTAAAACGATTAAGTTGAATACTATAATTGCCATCAGCTGGGCAAACAAAATTCAAGGAAGCAGCAGCCCCTAGGCAAAGCGGACCGTTGTCATCATTGTAGCCCACCGCTACTCCAGCAGCGTTGAACACCGTCAGCTGCGTATCGAAACCAGAGCCACAATTAGATATGGAATAGGTACAGCCCGCTAACATTCCCGTAACAACAAAATTCCTTTGCCCACCATTGTTAGCAGGGGGCGTGCAAGCCACTGATGCTCCCACAACTGTTGGTGCAGGAGACGTACATGCAGTGGTTGTGGTGAATTGAACACATTGCGCCAAACCCACGCCACTGCTGGATAACAGCAATACCGTAGACATCAAAATGATTATGGAGTTTGGAAACTTCATATCATTTTACTTCAAATAAATATTGGTCTGGATTAGGTAAAGGTCTTCCATAGATACGAACCCACCGGTTCTGACTTTCGTCAAAACCCTCGATTTGTTTAGGTTTAGTAGGTTTATTAACAATGTAAAAATAGTAACTTTTTAACATATAAACAAATTTTTTGGGCTAATATTTTCGCGCCCTATGTCCTCCGATCTGCAGTTAAAGTCCAATTACAAACAAATACTCGCCTTAGCGCTCCCAATTTGTGCATCTTTATTGGTGCCACAGATCAATTTCATCACCAACCTCGTCTTTCTTGGTGGCCTCGGCGAACAGGTCTTAGCTATCGCCGGAATCACTGGTGTGTACTACTTGATTTTCTCAGTTATCGGCCATGGTCTCAACTCTGGACTCCAAACACTCATTTCAAGACGAGCCGGAGAAAACGACCCCGACAAAATCGGCGTACTCTTTCAACAAGGCGTTTTAATCGCTCTGGCCATTAGTGCAATAGCCATTTTCTTCACCCTACTTGTTAGCCCAGCCATTTTTCGATTGCTCATGGTAGACCCTGAGCGACTTCAAATGACGAATCACTTTTTATCTGTTCGCATCTGGGGATTGCCATTTCTATTGCTATATCAATTGCGCAACGCACTCCTAGTCGGAATCAACAAGACAAACCTTCTCATCGTAGGCACTGCCGTCGAAACGGTGTTTAATATAATCTTTGATTACGGGTTTATCTATGGACGTTGGGGCATGCCTGAGCTTGGCTACATCGGTGCGGCCTATGCATCAATCATTGCCGAATTCGCTGGCCTTGCGGTGATGATGCTTTTAATTAATACCCCCTCCATCAAAAACAGAGTGAATCTTTCGTTTACATGGGTTCCGAAAAAGGAAATCATCATTCAAATCCTCACTGTTTCTTCACCCCTCATTCTTCAATTTATAATTAGCGTAGTGGCATGGGAATTTTTCTATCTATCAATGGAACACTACGGAAAACGGGAGCTGGCGATTAGCTCTCTCATGCGCACGATATTTGGATTTTTTGGGTGTTTCACGTGGGCCTTTGCTTCGGCAGCCACTGCTATGATCAGCAACGTGATTGGTCAGGGTAAAAAAGAAGAGGTCATTCCATTAACCTGGAAAATAACCAAGCTAGCCGTGGGCTTTGCAGCGCTCATGTTCCTTCTTCTCAATATTTTCCCTCAAACATTTTTTGCCATCTTCGGGCAAGATGCAGCTTTTCTAAGTGAGGCCATTCCTGTCGTACGTATCGTAAGTTCGGCACTGTTATTCATGGCCGTTGGAGGTATCTGGGTCAATGCGGTAGTAGGAACAGGTAATACCCGTATCACGCTGCTTTCAGAAGCGATAGCCATCATTTTTTATTGCTCTTTTGTTTACGCAGCCACCGAAATTTATCATTGGCCGGTATACGTCGTATGGATGAGTGAATGGGTCTACTGGTCTTCGCTCTTTGTAGTGAGTTTTATTTACATGCAAAAAGGTAATTGGAGAAAAAAAATCATCTAAGCCTTATCGCTTCACTACAGAATTTTTATCAATCAACTCCTTCATTTTCTCTGGTGTCACCGAGATCTGTTCTTTATCTTCCATAACTAAAAATCCTCCGTCAGTCTTTACCAACTCACGCACAAAACCAACGTTCACGATATAAGATTTGTGCGTTCGCATAAAGCGCTCGTCTTCACACAATACATCCTCAAAATTTTTCAAGGTTCTACTCGCCACGATTTTTTCACCATTGCTTATCGCAATCTCAGTATAAGACCCATCTGCCTTGATATACATGATTTGGTCTACTGGTAAAAATTTAAATCCAGAACCAATGGGCACGGCGATGCTCCGTGGCACCGATGGACTCATCATTTCTTTCAAGTGCTCATATTGTGTTCGCAGTCCGCGTCGCTCTCGATTAAACCGCTTCACTGTGTCTTCCAAGTCTTGGGGTGAAATGGGCTTTAACAAGTAATCCAATGCCGACAACTTGAAGGCTTTCACTGCATACTGATGATATGCCGTTGTGAACACCACCGAAAACGTGATTTCTTCTTCATCAAAAAAATCAAGCAACTCCAGTCCACTGTGACCAGGCATCTCGATATCCAGAAATACAATATCTGGCTTCTGTTTGCGAATGGCTTTCACTCCGTTGGGAAGATCACCGCTTTCGCCCACAATTTCTACATCAGGACAAAAAGTGTTCAGCATGCCACGCAATAAAATGCGTGCGTGATTTTCATCGTCGATTACAATCGCTTTAATCTTTTCCATGTTCCTAAATTAGTGGAATCCGAATGATTACCAATGTTCCGCTACCTTCACCTGCCTCGTTTTGTTTGTCTACGAACTCAACGCCCACGTTTCCATGCTTGCGGTTGAGTAGCTCCAACCGGCGCGAATTCGCTTCTGTTGCAAAACTCTGATGGCCTTTATTTTTAATGCGATTCAACTCTCGCGACCGCGCTCTACCTATTCCATCATCTTCTATTTCGATTACCAAGTTCTCGTGTTCCCGCTTAAATAGTATCGCTAGATTTTTATTTTCTTTCTTATGTAAAAGCCCATGCTTGATAGCATTTTCCACATAAGGTTGAATGATCATACTCGGCAAACGACTCATCTCTGTATCCACTTCAGGCGCCACTTCCAGCTTGTAATTCAAAGTATAGTTGAAGCGTGCAGATTCAATTTCTAAATACAAATTCAATGCTTGGATCTCCTCTGATACACTCACACTTTCCCGCTCACTCATCTCCAAAATCATTCGTGTTAATTGAGAAAATTTTGATAGAAAAATCCCCGCATTTCTCTTGTCGTCGGTGAAAATAAAAGATTGAATGGTGTTGAGTGCATTGTAAAAAAAGTGCGGATTCATTTGCGACTTAATACTCTGCAACATCGCCGACTGCAAATCTTTTTCCAACGAAAGTTTTTCTAGCTGCAACTTGTTCTGTGTCTTAAGCAATCGTGTTTGATAGCGATAGTATATGACACCAATAGCCGCCACCAGAAGTCCCATTCCTATATAAAACCAATAGCTCTCCCAAAATGGCCTTCGCACAATGAAGGTAGGTGCAGCAAAGCTTTTCCCATTCTCCCCAATCTTAAAGCGAACGCTATAATATCCCGGACGCAGCGCATCCAATTTCAACGACCGCGATCCCTCAGTAATTTTATTCCACTCATTTCCATTGAGCGAGTAATATACGGGCAGCCACTGTGAGCCCGGATAGCTCGCAATCGAGAACTGAAACAAAACTTCATTTTGATCATACGAGAGTTGTGATAATTCCGCACCCCTCAATTCCTCTCCCCGAATGAACATTCGGTCGAGATAAAATTGAGGCTCCAAATTTTTCACGCCATTGGTCTCCGGTATCTGGATAATACCTCTGTCAATGGAAATATAAAATCGATCTCCTTTCTTTACAAAATCCGAAATCCTATCGTTTCCTGCTACTGAAAAAACGTATTCGATACGCTCCGCTCCTGCACTCAATTCGTAGCGCGCCAACTCATGGTCCGACGCTACATATATCATATTGTCTATACTTTTCAGCAACTTCCATTCTTCTCCTTCCAGCGATCTCAATACCCGGAATTCACTTGGGTTATCAATGTTAAGACACTCTATCTTTCCAGTTGGGGTGAGTGCAAAAATTTGTCTCCCTACAACTTCAATTTTGACATAATTCAAGCTCTTGTTGTCGCGACGAATCTCTTCCAATCCAAGCAAGGTCTGTTTGTAAAAACCTTGATTGGAACAAAAGAAAACCGCATCCAACACCTTGTCGTATACTACTGATTTGCCGCGCCCATCCAAGATAGGAGCGCTATTAACGCTAAACGAATTCAGATTCTTTTTATAAAATAAATCCCATGTACTTTCCGTGGTAAATCGAGGCAATGTAAAGAGGCCCACATTACCGCTTGCTGCCACTACCAAGTATTTGTCGTCGAGGCGCTCCACATCTTTGATGGAGGCTACATCTTGCAGAATGCAATTTTTGTTGGTATCAAAAACGCAAAACTCATTTGAAGTGCAATAAAGCTCTTGATTCGTTTTATCTGCTTCGAGATAAAATATTCCGTGATTTCCTTTCGACTGATAGAATGTGCTTCCTGGGCCGCTCTTTCCTAATGTGAGAAGTCGCCCATCTTTTGTGCCTACAATCACTTCATTGGCAAACACCGCCAAACGCTGGGGCCTCATCAACGGGGTCTCAATGATGCTATGCCCAAAGTTGCGAATCACCGACGCACCTTCTGTCAATGTGCCCACCCAATAACCTCCGCTGCGGTCTTTCATCACCGAACTTACACTGATGTTATTAAAATATGGCTTTTCATTTATCAGTCTTCCTGCCTTGTTGTAGACGTACAGTCCATCGCTACAACAAAACCAAAACATTTCATCCAGATAAACGATATTCTGAATAAAACTCATTTCTTTCACTGCAAATACCTCTTTGGTAGTGGCCTGATGATATTGATATAAAAAGCCTTTAGCATTGTCCTTTCCTACGAAATAAAGAACCTCATCTTCCTTAGTGGTCAAGATGGGTGTCATCGACTTCATAATCTGAGGAAGCGGGCGAGTTTGTGCGTCTCCATTCTTAGATAAAATCCACTCATTTTCTCCCAACACATGCATCTCATTATTTACAGTGTACACTTGAAAGGTCCGCGCATTGTTTCGTTCAATGATTTTTAGTGGCTCAAGCGTAGCTAAGTCGTAAATCACCGCTTCGTTGCGGTAAATATGAATGAGACGCTCATTATCCATATAATAATTGAAAAAGCCAATCGGCTTTCGGTCGTCAAGCATTACGAGCTTGTCTTGGCGCACATAAAAAAGACTACCATCAAAGGATTCCATCCAAATTCTACCCAAGTAATCTTCAGAAACAAATGATCCAATTTTGGACGTTTCACCTTCGGCTGCGATCAATTTATAGGTTTCGCCATCAAAACGAACCAAGCCATTACCTGTGGCCAGCCACACAAAACCACGTGAATCCTCCATGATATCGTATACTACGTCCGAGCTCAATCCTTCATTGCTATTGATAGCAATCGTATAAGGCTGCTGGGCGGTAGCGACACAAACCCACATTACCAGTGATGCGATTAAAAGGGTATATCCTTTCATAGGATGCAAAAGTCGCAATTACTCGCCTCTAATTAGAACCCAGTTGACCAAAATGGCTTTTCAGTTTGTGTCGTTCACTAACCCAAACCCCCATTTCACTAACTGGCCCGATATTTAGTAGGCTTTTAGTAGACATTTGTATCAGTTTACTGACTTACCTAACATTTAAGACATAGGCGCGTTTAAAACACTTCGCGTAATTTATGCGCTTAAAACTAATGATTGAGCCGCTCCCAAAAGGGCGGCTCTTTCTTTTTATTAACACTGGCTTAACACAAGACTAACACTAATCTAACAAACGCCTTTTTGGTAGAGAATAGCTTTGCCGCCAAATTAATTATTTGTTTCCAAAGTGTTAACTCTCTTCCAGGGCTTTGTCCTCACCGCTTCCCTGCTCATATTCGCGTCGGATATGATAATGGCCAACGACAGTTTACCCGCCCCAAAAGAGTCGAAATGGTACGATAAAGTGCAAATTCGCGGCTACGTGCAGGTGCGCTACAATCGCCTATTCGAGACCAACCCTGATTTGGGTTGCGAACAGTGCGACCGTTCGTGGGGTGACAATAGCGGCTTCTTCATTCGTCGGGCGCGCATCATCTTCTTTGGCCAACTTTCTCCACGCGTCTACATGTATATCCAGCCAGACTTTGCAAGCTCTGTATCCAGCAGCAGTCTTCATTGGTCACAGTTGCGCGACGCTTATTTCGATGTCGGCCTAGACTCAAAAAACGAGTTCCGCTTCCGCATTGGACAAAGCAAAATTCCTTTCGGATTCGAAAACATGCAATCCAGCCAAAACCGATTGCCTCTCGATAGAGCCGACGCCCTCAATAGCGCCATTACCAATGAACGCGACCTTGGCGTATTTTTCTATTGGGCACCAGCCCGCGTGCGCGAACTCTTCTCTTCGCTCGTTCGTGAAGGACTCAAGGGGTCTGGAGACTACGGCGTATTTGGTTTTGGCGCGTTCAATGGACAAACCGCCAACCGACCAGAGGCCAACAATAGCCAACACCTCGTGGCACGATTCACCATGCCGTTCAAAATTGGAAATCAAATCATCGAACCGAGTCTGCAAGCATATTCCGGACGCTATGTGATGCAGTCTTCACAGCTGAGCGCTGGTGTTAAAACCACCGGTGACCGCAACTACCTCGATCAAAGAGCCGCAGCCACTTTTGTTTTATATCCAAAACCTTTCGGTATTTTGGCTGAATACAACATTGGGCGAGGCCCTGAATACAATGCTAGCACCGATAGCATCGAAACGCGCGACCTAACTGGCGGGTATGTCACCTTCAGTTATATGATTCAATCCAATAAAATGACCTACTTCCCGTTTGTGCGCGCTCAATACTATGACGGAGCCAAAAAGCACGAGCAAGACGCTAGAGCACACAAGGTCAATGAATTAGAAATTGGATGCGAGGTTCAATTCGGTCGTAATTTCGAATTCGTGGCCATGTACACCAACAGCACCCGAACCACCAGCGACAGAGCAAATGAACTCAACAGACAGTCGGGACGATTGCTGAGATTACAAGCGCAACTAAACTTTTAGCAAGAAAATCCACTTCATTAATATTCTCTTAACATGTCTTCAAGACCTTCGCGACATTTCAAATCAGAAACGCAATCCAAACCTAAAATGGGTATTTCAAATCTTTTCTCCTTTTTGGTCCCAAAGAATGGACTCTTCTTCGACTTGTTTGCCGAGGATACTGCCAACCTCCTCGAACAAGCCAATGAGTTCAACAAACTATTTGCTACCAAGGATAAAAACGAGCAGCTCGTTATTATCCGCAGGGTAAAAGAATTGGAAAACAAGGGCGATGAAATCACGCACAAAATTTTCTTAGAACTTTCTGCCAATTTCATCACCCCGTTCGATCGCGAAGACATACATGAATTGGCCACTTGCATCGACGATATTGCAGACTATATCCAAGGTACAGCATCACGCATAGAACTCTATCATGTCGATGAGTTTTCTAAAACCATGGAGTTGCTCAGTGAGGTATTAGTAAAACAAGTGATCGAAATCGATACTGCAGTGAAGGATATGCGCAACATGCGTAACGCGGGTCGCGTGCGCGAAGCAATAGTGCGCATCAACTCATTGGAAAATCATGCAGATGACCTTTTCGACGAAGCGATTGCTCGCCTCTTTGCAGACGAAGTGCCTGCTCTCGAACTCATCAAAATGAAAGAAGTGCTTAGCAATCTTGAAACAGCCACCGATAAATGTGAAGATGTAGCCAACGTGCTCGAATCAATCCTCGTCAAAAACTCATAAGCGTCTTATGGAATATTCTACTTTCCTAATCGTCATTATCGCACTGGCGCTGATTTTTGACTTTATCAATGGCTTTCATGATGCCGCTAACTCTATTGCTACCGTTGTTTCTACAAAAGTACTCACACCCTTTCAAGCAGTAGTATGGGCTGCCTTTTTCAACTTTGTAGCATTTTTCATTTTCAAAGATCACAGTGTAGCCAACACAATTTCCAAAACAGTTCAAGAACAGTTTACTTCACCAGAAATGCAACCCTTGCCGATGATTTTCGCAGGTTTGCTTTCTGCTATTGCTTGGAACCTTATCACTTGGTGGTATGGTATTCCTTCTAGTTCATCGCATACGCTTATCGGAGGTTTTGCTGGTGCTTTCCTCGCGGCATTTGGCTGGGAGGCAATCCGCGGTGGAGTAATCGCAGCTACCGCTATATTCATTTTCATAGCTCCTGTTGCAGGTATGCTCATGGCCTATCTCATTTCCATTTGGTTCCTTCATTCCTTTAAAAAAGGAATCACGATGAAGATCATATCCATGACTATTATCATCACCGTGATTGTCTTGGTGGCGCGCGTACTAGAATTCGAAAATTTAAAATCCGATTTCGACACCTATTGGGTCAGAGTATTGTTCCATGGTCACAACTTCAAATGGATCCTCCTTGGTTTCATCGTAGTCGTAATCGGTATTTTGACACTCTTCCTCAGCTCTATGAGCGCCACAGCTGCCAATCATTATTTCAAACGCTTTCAGCTTTTTTCTTCAGCAGCTTTTTCCATCGGTCATGGTGGTAATGACGCGCAGAAAGTAATGGGTATTATTTCGGTTGCCCTTATTGCCAATGGCAATATCACCGATATGAGCCAAATGCCAAACTGGGTGCCGCTTTCATGTTATGCAGCCATCGCCATCGGTACGATGTCGGGTGGTTGGAAAATCGTTAAAACCATGGGTGCCAAAATCACCAAAGTAACTCCTTTCGAAGGCGTTGCCGCTGAAACCGCCGGTGCCGTTACTCTGTTCTTCACCGAAGGCTTGAAGTTTCCTTGGCAAATCGGTGGTGAAACGATCAAAGGTATTCCCGTCTCTACTACTCACACCATCACAGGTTCTATCATCGGTGTAGGTGTCACAAAGCGTATCAGTGCCGTGAAATGGGGGGTTACACGAAAACTCCTCACTGCATGGATTATCACCATTCCTATCAGTGCATTGATGGGTGCGGTATTCTATTGGATTTGTAAGGCTTGTGGTTTATAATCATCACTTGCCGATGTGCCGATTATTCGGTATTATCGCGCAATGATCACCAAAGAACATCCTAAAAAATTATTCTTGCTCGATGCATACGCGCTCATCTTTAGAGCGTATTATGCCTTCATTCGCACCCCCCGCATCAATTCAAAAGGACTCAACACGTCGGCAATGTTTGGTTTTACCAATACGCTGCTCGACATCATCAATAATGAAAAGCCTTCGCACATCGCAGTGGTCTTTGACGCACCAGAGCAAACGCTGCGTGAAATCGATTACGAGGCATACAAGGCCAATCGCGAAGAAACGCCAGAGGATATCAAACTCTCTGTGCCGTGGATCATGAAAATCATCGAGGGATTCAATATTCCTATTCTAATGGCTCCCGGCTACGAAGCAGATGATGTCATCGGAACCCTCGCCAAACGCGCAGAAGAGGAAGGCTTTCTCACCTATATGATGACCTCAGATAAAGATTATGGTCAATTAGTAAGTGACAATATTTTCATTTATAAACCCGGTTATCAAGGCGGAAAGGCCGAAGTATTAGGCATTCCAGAGGTCTTGCTAAAATTTGATATCGAACGCGTAGATCAAGTCATCGATATACTCGGCATGATGGGCGACGCCGTAGACAATATCCCCGGCATACCCGGCGTGGGAGAAAAAACTGCGGTCAAACTCCTCAAACAATTCGGTTCACTCGAAGGATTGCTCGCCAATACCGATCAACTGAAAGGCAAGCAAAAAGAAAACGTCGAGAATTTTGCAGACCAAGCAATCATGTCGAAAAAACTCGCCACGATTTTACTCGACGCTCCAACGCCTCTCAATGAAGAAGACTTAAAAATAAAAGAATATAACAAAGAATCGCTCAAAGACATCTTCAACGAACTTGAGTTTCGTCAACTCGCCAAACGCGTACTCGGCGAGGAAACCCCCGCCGCAGGCGACGTGCAGCAAGGCAGTCTCTTTGGTGAAGAGGAGTTGGAGGCCGTTACTGTTCCCTCCGATTTGAAAAAAATCACAGACATCCCTCATCATTATATTCTAGTTGAAACCGAACAAATGCTCGGTGATTTATTAGAAAAATTAAAAACCGAACGTTCATTCTGTTTTGATACCGAAACCAGCGACTTAGAGCCAATCAACGCCTATCTCGTAGGGATGTCATTTGCTGTGGTGGCGCACGAAGCATACTATGTGCCTGTGCCAAAAGACCAAAACGAAGCGCGAATATTGCTTCAAAAATTCGCTCCGATTTTTTCAGATTCAGAAAAAGAATTGATTGGACAAAACATCAAGTATGATTATAAAATGCTAGGCAAATATGGCATCGAAGTGAAAAACAAACTCTTCGATACCATGGTAGCGCATTACATTCTCAGCCCTGACGGCAAACATGGCATGGACGTGTTGGCCGCACAATACCTGCAATACGAGCCTGTATCAATAGAAACTTTGATTGGAAAAAAAGGCAAAAACCAAGGCTCCATGGCCGATCTGAGTCCCGCCGAAATTAAAGACTACGCCGCCGAAGATGCAGACATTACACTCCAGCTCAAACACATATTCGAACCAAAACTCACCACCGCCGAGTCGCGCAAACTCTTTGATGAAGTAGAAGTTCCACTCATCACTGTGCTTGCTGATATGGAAATGGAAGGCGTGCGCGTAGACGAACAATTCCTCAAGGACTATAGCAACGAATTACAAAAAGACATTGTCATTTTTGAAAAAGAAATTCATGAAATAGCAGGCGAAGTCTTCAATATTGATTCACCCAAACAACTGGGAACGATTCTTTTTGAAAAATTAAAAATCACCGATCAGGTTAAAAAGACCAAGACGGGGCAATATGCTACAGGCGAAGACATCCTTTCGAAATTCGTTCACGACCACCCTGTAGTTGGCAAAATTCTCGACTACCGCGAATTGCGCAAGCTCAAATCTACCTACGTGGACGCACTTCCTGAGTTGATTAATAAACACACGGGCCGGGTTCATACCAACTATATGCAAACGGTAGCGGCCACTGGCAGATTGAGCAGCAACAATCCCAATCTTCAAAACATTCCCATCCGCACCTCGCGTGGAAAGGAGATTAGAAAAGCGTTCGTTCCCAGAAATGAAGAATACACCTTGTTATCTGCCGACTATTCACAAGTAGAATTGCGCATCATCGCGGCATTGAGCAATGATGAAAATATGTGTGAGGCATTTTTGCAAGGCGCAGACATTCACGCCGCCACCGCCTCCAAAGTTTTTGGTGTGCCGCTAGATCAAGTAGATAAAAGCATGAGAAGCAAGGCTAAGGCTGTCAACTTCGGCATCATCTACGGACAGGGCGCCTTCGGATTGGCCCAAAATCTGGGCATTCCAAGAGGAGAGGCAAAAGAAATTATCGACTCCTATTTCAAACAATTCAATAGACTCAAAGCATACCAGCAAGAAAACATCGAGAATGCGCGCAAGACTGGCTTCGTAGAAACCATTCTCGGTCGCCGCAGATACCTCGCCGATATCAATAGTGCCAACGCTGTGGTGCGTGGCTTCGCCGAACGCAACGCCATCAACGCGCCCATACAAGGAAGTGCGGCAGACATCATCAAAGTAGCGATGATTCGAATTCAAGAAGATTTGAGAAAAATGAAGCTCCGCTCAAAAATGATTCTGCAGGTACATGACGAATTGGTTTTCGATGTCCATAAGGAAGAATTAGACAGCATTCAACCCGTGATTGCAGAGAGAATGACCACTGCGGTGAAGATGCGAGTGCCTCTGGAAATCGACATGAACCATGGTGACAATTGGTTACAGGCGCACTAAAACGCGCTTTATGTGTCATTTTGAGGTGTTTATGTACGAATTATAATAAACATCCCAATTTTTATAACTATTTTCGAGCCTGTCCCGTAGAAAGAAGAAAATTTCAAAATTGGAACTTGTTTGACAATACGAATGCAATTTCTTATGACCACCCTAAATAAACCCACTATGCGCAAATTGAATTGGATGAAACCGGCCCTGGCAGCCTTTGGTTTCTGTGCGGTGTTGACGGCCTGCGAATCAGGAGGCAACAACACAAATCAACCTGCCACAAAACCCAATGTTGATTCATTGGAAATGATTAAAAAGGATGAATTGCAGAAGATATTCTTCTCGATTCCTGCTCCCGTAGAAATGGCCTCGCTTATCAAGCAAAACGGCTATAAGTACGACGCAACCTTGCTCAACAGTACCGACAACGTGTCGAAGTACACTGGAGAAGCGAAGCAGGCGATCAATCTTGGTGTTTATGGAGCTGACCTCAGCTATGCGAGCATCTTCGATCAAAAGCAAGAAAGCATGAATTACCTCGCTGCCGCACAAAAACTTGCGCGCCAGATGGGAGTAGACGGTGCCCTTCAAGACGATATGATCGAGCGTCTCAATACAAATCAAGACAATCGCGACTCATTAATTAAGATCGTTACAGAGGCATATACAGACCTCAACGGTTATTTGAAAGAAAACAACCGCATTGAAGTGTCGGCCCTCGTAATCGCGGGCGGGTGGATGGAAGCGCTTTATTTGAGCACTCGCTATTCTGCCATCAAAGATCCAGCGTTAAAGACACGTATCGCAGAACAGAAACTCTCACTCGATCAATTGATCAAGTATTTCGACAAGTTCGGAGATAAAGAGTCGCTCAAAGAAATGAAGGCAGACCTCGTAGCAATGAAGGCTCTATTTGACGAAGTGCAAATTTCTGATGGAAAGACCACCTCTTCAAAAAATGCTGATGGAAGCTTTGTGATTGGCAACAACTCAAGCACTACCATGAGTGATGAAACATTAAAGAAAATCGAAACTTTAGTTGCTCAATTGCGTTCAAAGTACATCGCTTAAACCACCCCCAACACCTATAAAGATGAAACTCATTCGATTGATACTCCCCCTAATGCTCCTTCTGCCTTTCGCGGCTGACGCACAATGTAGAGCATTCACCAAAAACAAAGTACTTCCTTTGCTCGATGGTTATGTGCAAAACGACAATTACAACTCTGCCGTGTTGGTACCAGGCGATGAAGCGGAATTGCTTCTCACTTTTTACTCAGGCAAAGAATACCGTGTCGTGGTAGGTTCGCACCCTGTGCTCGGAGACGTAGAGTTCGAAATCGTTGACACCAATGACGAGATGGTTTACTCTAATAAGACCGCAGACAACAAATCAGTATTTGATTTTAAAATGTCAAACACACAACAGTTGATCGTCCGCGTGCGCGTCCCCAAACAAGACACTGCATTCTCCCACGAAGGCTGCGTGACAGTCCTCGTAGGATCAAAAGAGAAATAGTACTCTAAATAGTTAATGAAAATCCGGTTCCAATTGGGCCGGATTTTTTTATTGCACAAATTCGGAATTCAAAATTCGGAATTCGGAATGAATAATTCCAAATTCCCCCCGATAGCTACTGGAACTCCAATCTCTTAACCCCGCTTGCTTTCACGAATTCGCTGACTCAAGACGCCATAAATGGCGTCTCTACTGGGGTTTCCCTATTCCCCCAAACCCCCTTTGTTCTTTTGTTCCCTTGTTCCTTGTTCCTCTCACCCGTCGCTCGCCTCTTGTATTGTAAACATTTTTTCCCCATATTTGTCTGTTCGTTAGTGTATTAATTACACCACGGTAACATACCGTGTGAGAATACTTGATAAGTAACCAAACCAAACAAATTCAATATGAGAGTTTCTTCTCTCCTTCGCCTCGCGAGGCTCCTAGCGCCGACTGCCCTAACCAGTGCTGCGTTTGATTCTATCTTTTTTCAAAATTATTTTTATAAAAAAATGAAGTTTGCTCCCCTCGCGAACATCGCCTCCCTCGCGGTATTCATGCTTTTTGCTGCTACGGCCTCATTGTCTCAGGTATCGTTAGTTAGTGATAACTTTGGAACTGCCACACAAAACCCAATTGCTAGAACAGGATGGACAGCCAATAGTGCCAGTGGCTCTAACTGGGAACTCAGAACTGCTGGGGCTTCGACCACTTACACTTGGACGAATCCTGCAGCGTCATTTTCGGGGGGGGCTAACGTTTTTACGAATCTTGGGACAAATACTAACGTTAAGCAGCTCACGTACGATAACAATATTTCTACCGCTGGATACAGTAACGTTGTGGTACGTTTTGGCGGACTTCGCACGGGTACTGTTCCCGCGCTTAATGTTCTCTTTTCTACTGATGGAACAACCTATACCAGCGCGGGCACAGTTACCCTGAATACAACATGGACAGCACATAGTGTTAACCTTCCCGCTGGGGCCAATGGCGCATCCAATTTGCGCATTAGATTCGAAGTCACTGCAAACAGTGGGTCGGGAAATTTTTTAAGACTTGATGATTTCCAAATCATAGCTACGTTAGCTACACCAACCCAAAACGGCACCATTGGCGCGAATGAATACGGCACTCATACCAATGGCGCGAACCAAAATAACAACGGAAGCTTGAATACTTTTGTGTCGTGGGACGCTACCAATCTCTACGTTGCTGTAGAAGGCGCCAACCTAGCACAAGCGCATGTTTTCTACATTGACAGAAACCCTGTCATTCCCGTAAATGGTGGTGTAAACTCTGATGGAACGAATGTAGGCTTTAACTACGACGGCGCCAGTTTCGCAGAGTTGCCATTCAGGGCGGATGCCGTTATGTTTGTCAAAAATGATTATCGAGAATTCCGAACAGCTAATGGCGCCAATGGCTGGAGTTCTCAAACCTCGGCTTTTGGAGCTTACGGAGAAAACGCAGGAACAAGTACTCGCGAATATTCCATCTCATGGGCAAATTTAGGGGGCTTCCCTGTCGGTGGTTTCAACTTCTTTTGTTTCAATGTTCAGACTGGCCCCAATGTCTACAACACGCAGCCAACGGAAAATCCCGGCGGCAACATCGGCACAGGGGCGCGCTACTCACGTTACTTTACCGTAACTGATGCCACGGTCGGCAGTGGCACTCCACCATTTAGCCGCAACTCGTATGTATTCACAGGAACTGGCAACATCAATAACTTCGGTGCCATCTCAGTATGGGATTTTACAATGAATACAAGCAGTCTTCAAATTGCTCGATCTAATGCTGGCGGCAACTGGACTATTGGTGGAACGTTGCGCGTAAACAATGGTACTGTCTTTTTCGGTAGCGGAGGAAGCGGTTATGGCACAACCAACGTCGCAAACGTCGCCATCACCGGCAGCGGTTCGCTCAACATGGACCAAACCAACCAAGCCCTCAATATCTCTGGCAACCTTGTGCAAACGGGCGGTACATTCTTCCTCTCTGGCACAGTAGGCGGCGATGTAGTCATCCAAGGCAACTGGACCCGCGATGGCGGTACCTTCACCAACAACGCACGCGCCGTTACTTTCAACAGCACAGGCGCACAAGCTATCGGTGGAACAGCCACAACAGACTTCGGATTTTTAACCATCAATAAAGCAACTGGCGCGCTTACGCTCAACAGAAGCGCTAATGTGAACAATCTTCTTACACTTACTAGCGGTATCGTTAATACCTCCGCAACGAACATTCTTACCATCACCAATACAGGCGCGGGCTCCGTGAGCGGCGGTAGTGGAACTTCTCACATCAACGGTCCTCTCGTACGCAACCTGCCTGCGAACTTGGTTTCAAGTTCTACCTACAACTTCCCCGTGGGCAAAGGCGGTAATTATTATCCATACACTCTCACCAACCCAACCAGCGGCGCCTCTGCTCCTGCCATCACAGTAGAAGCATTCAATACAAACGCTGGCGGCACAGCCGGTGTAGGCATTTCTGCATTATCTACAACAGAACATTGGAGCGCATCCTTCACAGGAAATTATACCGGCGGCAGCGTAAGTATCGCAAGACCTACTGCCCTCGGCACACTCAACGTGATTGGCCGCAGCGCCACTGTAAACGGCACTTACGCCAAACTAAACGGTACGGTGTCTGGCACCTCAGTGATCAATTCAGATAACACCGGCGCATCACTCGGCTTCTTTACTTTCGGCGTGAACGTTCCAGCGCCGACCATCACTTCACTTGGCAGCACCTCTGGTTGTCCCGGCGATCAATTGGTGATCAATGGAACCAATCTCACGGGCGCAATTGCTGCAAACACCACCATTGGCGGCACACCAGTGGCATCCATCGTTTCCAATACAGGCACTGTTCTCACAGTAGTAGTTGGAGCCGGCACCACTGGATCTGTAGCGGTAACCATCGCTGGTCAGACAGGGACATCCGGAACGAGTTATACCGTTAATCCAACTCCTGCCAACCCTGGCAATCCAACCAGCGATAGCCCACAGTGTGCTACGCCAGGCGTGACTTTGACAAGAACAGGTACTCCTCCTGGCGGCGAAACATGGTATTGGCAAACATCGGCTACTGGTACTTCTACCGCCAATAGCGGTGCTACATTCAACGTCACTACATCAGGCACTTACTACATCCGTGCACAAGGCGCTGGTGGCTGTTGGAGTCTAGGAGCGGGCAGTGTTACTGTTGTGGTAAACAATGCACCCGCTGCAGCAACAACCCCAACACCTGCAAACAATGCTACCAATGTATGTTATGCCGGCGGCGGCGTTGTGAATAGTGTTTCATGGACAGCAGTTGCGGGTGCAACATCATACGACGTTTATTTCGGAGCCGGTTCATTGCCTGGTTCTGTCACCTCAAACGTAGCGACCAATACCTACAGCACCGGCACACTCAGCGCATCTACCACTTACTTCTGGCAAGTGGTGGCAAAGAATGCATGTGGTGACGCAGTCGGTTCTGTCACGTGGCAATTTACCACCGCAGCATCCGCTTGTGGATTGACATATTGTACGCCGACATATAGTAGCGCTGGCACCAATGACTTGATTACACAAGTCACGTTGGGCACACTTTCGCAAGCCACGGCTTCAAATCCTAACCCTCATTACATCAACTACACTACAACACAAAATGCTATTCCGAACCTTTCACAGCAAGGCACATTCAATTTGAGCTTGACTTTTGGAAGTGACCCTGACCAGTTCAGCGGAGTGTGGATAGACTTCGACCAAAGCGCAACATTTGATGCATCCGAATTTTTTGCTGGTGCAAATCCCGGAGCGAGTGGCACAGTAATTATCCCAATCACCGTTCCGGCGGGTGCCACACTTGGACTCACTACCATGCGTATCCGCGGAGGCGAAGACGATGCTGTAATCAACAGTGAGGCCTGCGGAGCGAGTTCGAGCACATTCGGACAAGCACAAGATTATTTGGTCAACATCATAGTAACACAACCAACGCTTTTTGCTACTCCTTCGGGACTTAGTTTTGGTAACATTCAAAACGGAAGTACTTCGACCGAACAAACATTCGGTTTGAGTGCCATCGCACTATCACCAGCCGCAGGAAACCTTACAGTGACCGCGCCTACAGGATATCAAGTATCCTTGACATCAGGTAGTGGTTTTGCAGGCTCGGTGAGCGTACCTTACAGCGGTGGCGCTTTGAGCAGCACCACTATCTATGTGATTTTCTCACCGAATGCAGCAGATCAATTATTCTCTGGAAATATTGTTTGCTCTGGTGGCGGCGCGGCAAACAACGTGAACGTTGCTGTTACCGGTAATTCATACACCACAGCATCTTTCTTATTTGATAATTTCAATCGTGCAGACAACAATACTGTAGGCATTCCTTCAAGTGGTGGCAGCACTGCTTGGACAGAAACAGAAATTGGAGGCGATCCATTCCGCGCAAGAATTGAAAGCAATACATTACAATTACATGCTTGTTCAGGGGTTTCTGGCACCACTGGTGGCACAGGCGCGGAATATGTTTCCTTTGACGCAAGTAGCATTTATCCAACAACATACTCCTCTGCCAATACAACATTGACATGGGAGTTTAACATGAGGAGCAACAATAATTCTCCTTCTGGTTTTGATAGCAATACGTATGGAACTGCTTTCATTCTTGGTAGCGATGAGGCAAATTTCCGCGCTGCTTCTGCAGACGGTTACGCGGTTGTGATAGGCAATACAGGCTCTCCTGACCCTGTGCGCCTTGTGCGTTTCGCAAATGGAATGTTGTTGAATAGCAATATAACCACCATCATTGCCTCATCCTCCACCACAGCAGACGCATACTACAGCGTGCGTGTTAGTTTGAATACATGTACCAACACATGGTCACTCCAGGTGCGCAATGATTTAGGTGCATTTGCTAATCCAAACACTGGCACTTACAATGCGCCATCAACACAAGTTGACAATGCACACACCTCCAAAAACCTCCGTTACTTTGGAGCTTATTGGCAGCACAGTTCGGCTTGTTCCAATATTTCGAATTTCGATAATTTCTATGTTCCAACTGGCGCCCGTCCAGTTGTAGGACCAATCACAGGTACTGCGAGCGCTTGTGCAGGCACCACTGGTTTGACCTATTCTATTCCAGCTGTTACGGGAGCTACAACATACGCTTGGACAGTTCCTACAGGTTGGAATATTACAGCGGGCGGCACTACCAACAGTATCACTGTTACTGCAGGTGCTGCAGGTGAAAATGGTAATATTAGCGTGACGGCCAGCAATACATGCGGATCGTTAGGAACTTCCTCTCCATTCGCGGTAACTGCGCTTCCAAACAACCCTGTTAGTGTATCCATTGCTGCCGATCCTGTTTCTCCAATTTGCGCAGGCACCGAAGTTACATTCACGGCAACTCCTACCAACCCAGGCACAACTCCTACATACGCTTGGACCGTGAATAGCTCACCAGCGGGCACCAATAGCGCAACATTTGTCACTTCATCATTAACCAATAATAGCAATGTTCAAGTCACATTGACAAGCAACATCTCTTGTCCTACAGGCAATCCGGCTGCTAGCAATGTGATCAACTTCACCGTTAATCCGATTGTAACACCTTCGGTGAGCATCGCTGCAGCGCCATCAAACAATGTTTGTGCTGGCGACCTGGTAACATTCACGGCTACTCCTACCAATGGTGGCACAACACCATCTTATGCTTGGACGGTAAATGGAAACTCTGTGGGAACGAACAGCAATACATTCTCTAGTTCTTCGCTTGTTACGGGGGATATCGTGAGCGTAGAAATGACGAGCAACGCAATTTGTACCAGTACAAATACAGCATTGAGCAACAACATTACAATGACTGTAAATGCGCTTACGATACCATCTGTAACCATCGCAGCAAACACCCCATCGCCTATATGCGCAGGAACATCGGTGACGTTCACCGCCACACCTACCAACGGTGGCGTCGTACCAACCTACGCATGGTTCATCAACGCCACTCCTGCTGGAACCAATAGTGCTACGTTCACTACAACAGCCCTTGTAAACGGTGACATAGTATCTGTGCAAATGACTAGCAATGCGGTTTGTCCGTCGCCCACCACAGCAACGAGCAATTCACTCACGTATACTGTTACAGCACCG
>JBILSZ010000134.1:0-5954 GCA_044371755.1 Flavobacteriales bacterium
ACGTGCCGATCATCCACAATGCGGTCATCACGCAGAACGCGGGCACCACGAGACTATCGCTATAGACTTTGTCTGTGATGGATGCGTAGATATCTTTCAATAAAAAAAGCGATGCGAGTGAAAATGAAACATCGAGCAGGGGCATGAATAGCTTTTTCAAGAAGCGATTTAAAACCGCCACAGACGCGCGAAGCCAGATGGCTATTTGAATGAAAAAAACGAAGAGCTTCGCATTATTTCCACTAAAATGTTTGCGCGCAAAAATGATCATCGCATTATAAAAAACGAAGACATAATTGAGGCTTCCCTTTTTCGTGCTTTCGCCTTTGTAGTGAATGATGGTGGTTTCGGGCAGATAATAATTTTTATATCCTCCTTGAATGATGCGCCATGATAGGTCGATGTCTTCGCCATACATGAAAAACGCTTCATCCAACAATCCCACTTTATCGAGTGCAGACTTACGCATCATCATGAAAGCTCCAGAGAGGATTTCAATTTCATGCGTCTGATCTGCGTCGAGATGTCCGAGGTAGTAGCGATTGAATCTCTTCGAACGCGGTAAGAGACGAGAGATGCCGAATATTTTATAAAAGGATGTTTCGGGTGTTGTAAGTCCACGCTTGGATTCGGGGAGGTAGTGGCCCTTGCCATCCACCATTTTCACTCCCAATCCGCCTGCATCCGGATGCGCATCCATGAAGTCGATTACTTTTTGCAAGGTATCTTCTTCAATCACGGTGTCCGGATTGAGGAGAAGGATATATTCTCCTTTTGCCTCGCGCATCGCTTGATTATTCGCGCGCGAAAAGCCTGTGTTCTCTGTATTGGCAATCACCTTTACGCTCGGAAAACGTTCGCGTACCATTTGTACCGAACCGTCTACCGAATTGTTGTCTACCATCCACACCTCGCCGTTGTGTCCTATGCGATGCATCGCTTTTTCCACGCTGATGAGGCATTGTTCGAGAAAATAGCGAACGTTGTAGTTGACAATCACGATAGAGATTTTCATGCGCATCTATCGTTTTAATGAGACTTCGTACGGGGTGCGCAACACGATGCTGCGACCGAGCGTCACCTCATCGGTGTATTCGAGTTCGCCGCCCACGGCCACGCCGCGTGCGATCGAAGATATTTTTACATTGTAAGGAGCAAGTTTTTTATAGATAAAAAAACACGTCGTTTCGCCTTCCATCGTAGCGCTTAACGCGAGTATCACTTCTTTCACTTCGTCGGTGCTCAAGCGTGCGATTAGTGAGTCGATCGTGAGGTCGCTTGGACTCACGCCATCCATCGGACTAATGATGCCGCCGAGCACGTGGTAGAGTCCGTTGTATTGTTCGGTCCCTTCGATGGCCATCACATCGCGGATATCGCTCACTACACAAAGCGTAGTGCGATCGCGGCGTGTGTCGAGGCAGATAGAACAAGTCTCTTTATCGGAGAGGTTGTGGCAAACCTTGCAATGATGAATTTGTTCGCGCATATCCACAAAGGCATCTGCAAAGCGCCGAATCTCCTCGGGTTTGCGACGGAGCATTTCGAGCACCAGTCTCAAGGCCGTTTTCTTGCCGATGCCCGGCAAGCTAGCCATTTGATCCACTGCTGTTTCGATGAGTTTGCTTGGAATATTCACGGCGTAAATATACAACGACCGCGACAGGTTATATTTGTCGCATGTCGCAACTACTCATACTCGGAATATTATTGGCCTATTTCCTCGTGTTATTGGGCATTTCATACATTACAGGAAAGGCTGCTACCAATCAAACCTTCTTTGCCGCCAACAAGAGCGCACCGTGGTATTTGGTCGCCTTCGGAATGGTGGGCACTTCCCTTTCTGGCGTCACCTTCGTAAGTGTACCAGGAACAGTGCAAGCGGCAGGCTTCACCTATTTTCAAGTCGTGCTCGGGTATTTCATCGGGTATTTCATCGTTGCCTTTGTCTTGCTGCCGCTTTATTACCGCCTCAATCTCACCTCCATCTACACCTACCTCCAAGGGCGGTTGGGCATGACATCGTATAAAACTGGTGCCTTATTTTTCATCATATCGCGCACGCTCGGAGCCACCTTGCGACTCTACATCGTGGTGAATGTATTGCAAGTGTATATCGTCGACAACATGAGTTTTACCATCGGCGGTGAAGCCATGCACGTGCCCTTTGCCGTCACCGCATTCGTCATCATGTTGATGATCTTGCTCTACACCTACAAAGGCGGAGTGAAGACTATTGTATGGACCGATACATTGCAAACATTTTTCATGTTGTTGGCGCTCGTGGTATGTGTTGTTTTCATATTGCAAGATTTGAATCTTAACCTTGGACAAGCCTTTGCCACCATGGGTGATGCGGGGTATTTGAATATTTTTGAAACGAATCCTTCGGACAAAAAATTCTTTTTAAAACAAATCATCGGCGGCGCCTTCATTACCGTATCCATGACAGGCTTGGATCAAGAGATGATGCAAAAGAATATCAGTGTAAAAACCTTGGGCGACTCTCAAAAGAATATGCTCACCTTCAGCGTCATCCTAGTCATTGTCAATTTTGTTTTCCTCACCCTTGGAGGGTTATTGTACCTCTACGCCGAAGCGCATCAGGCGGGTGTTTCAGGAGATCAATTGTTCCCAACAGTAGCGTTGGATTTCATGCCACCTGTCGTCGGCATTATCTTTATTATCGGATTGATATCCGCCTTGTTCCCATCGGCGGATGGTGCCATCACCGCATTGACGGCGAGTTTTTGCATTGACATCTTGGGCATGCAGCGCGATGAGAAGAGCAGTGAAGAACAGAAGATGGCATTGCGAAAGAAGGTGCATTTAATTTTTGCCGGCATATTTATTTTATTTGTTTTTTATTTTAAATATTTGAATAATGCCAGCATCATCAATGTGTTGTTGGACATAGCCAATTACACCTACGGACCCTTGCTCGGCCTCTTCGCCTTCGGAATCCTCACCAAGCGTAAAGTCCGCGATCAGCTCACGCCCATCATCTGCATACTCGCCCCCGTCATCACCTACAGCCTCACCCTGATTCCTAAGGAATGGATTGGTGGTTATGTATTTGGGAGTGAGTTGTTGTTGATCAATGGAGGGTTAACATTTGCAGGATTGCTAATGGGGGGAGGAGAAGGGAGTAGGAGTAGGAGTAGGAATAAGGACGGCCTCCTGTAGAGACGCCATTTATGGCGTCTTTGGGTACGACGAGAAGGGAAAGGCGGAACGGAATAGGGGATAGGGAATAGGAGTAGGAGTTGGAATAGGAGTAGGAAGTAGGGAGTAGGGAGTAGGAGTAGGAAATAGGGGATAGGAAATAGGGAATAGGATTTCGAATTAGTTCTTGCGAATTCAACATTCCAAGCTCCAACTTCTAATTTCCAATTTCCGAGTTGGCTTTGATGTGCTCTAATACGCGGATGTGAATTTTATGGATGATATAGTCACTCCACCACTGCCAATACATGGAGGGCTTGATGTTGTGGTAATACCATGTAGTGCCTTCTAATAGGGTATTGCCGTTGGGTAATGTTGTCAACTTGAATTGCCCTTGTTTCGATACAAAATAATCGTGCAAATGAGGTGCGTCGATGTCGTAAAAACTCAACTCTTTCATCGGTTCGGGTTGTTCTACAACATCAAATCGAAGCAGATTCGGTTCGTCCCACACTGTTATCGGTTCTACAAAACTCCCTGTAGTAAAATTGCAATGACGCACAGCACCAACTCCATTGCCTTCAATGCGGGCATTGATAGGAAATGCTATGCCTGTTTTAAAAATAAACTCTGATGGTTTATTTAATTCAGGAAATTCAACAACATTTTTCCATACTGCTTCCTTACTAGCCGCTATTTCAATTTGCGTTACAACCGACGTCATTTCTGATGAATTGCCATGCTCAATAAATGACATCATGGGAATTAATCCGATTAAAACTAATAAAATGGTGATGCTTTTATCGGGTAATTGATTTAAAACTACAAGACCTAAGTAACTGCCGATCCAAGTGAAGAAAAGCAGAATCGGTAACGCCATAACGATGCAGATCAGGCCTTCAATTGCAAAAATCATTGTTAGAGCTAGTAGGAATATCAATGTCGCAAAAGCTATTCTTTGAGATTCCCTTTTTGTAATTTCTCTACCATACCCATAGATCACAACGGCAGCGGTACCAACAAATAAGGGCGTGATGACAAACATGGCCATGCCATATTCTTCCATTACATAAATTCCGAACAATATTTGAAGTACCGATATGGCCGTCGTCAACCCCATGGCCAACCACCAACGCTTTTTCTCGTTATCAGAAAGCAAACGTTCTATACTGTTGCCCATCGTCAATTGCAAATTCTAAATTCCGAATTCCAAATTCCAAATTCCAAATTCCGTCCCTCCGTCGCTCTGTCACTAGTCGTTAGTCACTAGTCACTAAACCAGCATTCCCACCGGATTCTCCAAGTATCGCTTCACGTCTTGAAGGAAGGCCGCGCCGGAGGCTCCGTCTACTACACGGTGGTCGCATGACAATGTCACTTTCATGATATTGCCAGGAACAACTGCGCCGCCTTTTACAACAGGCACTTGCTTGATAGCACCTACCGCAAGGATGCATGCATCAGGTGGGTTGATGATGGCAGTGAATTCATCAATACCAAACATTCCCAAATTCGAAATGGTGAAGGTATTGCCTTCCCAATCCGATGGTTGTAATTTTTTATTCTTCGCTTTATCAGCAAATACTTTTACTTCAGAACCAATTTGTGCAAAGCCTTTGCTATCGGCAAATCTGACCACGGGTACGAGCAATCCTTCTTCAACAGCCACTGCTACACCAATGTGTACGTGTTGGTTGTAGCGGATCGTTTCGCCTCTCCATGATGCGTTGATTTTTGGGTGCTTGCGCAATGCCATTGCGCAGGCTTTGATCACCATATCGTTGAAGGAGACTTTCACATCGCCCGCTGCGTTGATAGCAGTGCGCGCTGCAATGGCTCCGTCCATGTCGATTTCCATGGTGAGGTAGAAGTGTGGTGCGCTGAATTTACTTTCAGCCAAACGACGCGCAATGGTCTTGCGCATGTTAGATACACTTTCTTCTGTATATGATTCTACACCGGGCGCAGCAGCAATGAATGTCGCTGCTTTCGCTGGCGCTGCCGTTGGTGTGAATGATTCAACATCTCTACGTACAATGCGTCCACCATCGCCACTACCTGCCACCATGCTGATGTCAATTCCTTTCTCATCTGCAATCTTCTTCGCAAGCGGTGATGCTTTCAATCTACCATTCGAACTGTGTGACATTTCGGCAACAGCAGCAGGAGCGGGGGTTGGAGATTGAGATTGAGATTGAGATGGAGATTGAGATGGAGATTGAGATTGAGATGGAGATTGAGATGGAGATTGAGATGGAGATGGAGATGGAGTGGGGGCTGCGGCGGCGGGGGCTGCTGGTGCACTTCCTCCGGACAACAAACCACTAATATCTTCGCCTTCCTTTCCGATGATTGCTAATAGCGAATCAACAGGGGCGCTCTTTCCTTTTTCAATACCAATATGAAGAAGAATTCCATCTTCATAAGACTCAAATTCCATGGTGGCTTTGTCCGTCTCGATTTCCGCGAGTAGCTCACCAGATTTTACTTTATCACCCACTTTCTTATGCCACACCGCCACCGTTCCATCGGTCATCGTGTCGCTCAACTTCGGCATGCGAATAATGTTCGCCATACTATAGATTTATTATTTGTTTTTTAAATTCAAACCAACCTCCAACTTCCAATTTCCAACTTCCAACTTCCAATTTCCAATTTCCAACTTCCAATTTCCAACTTCCAATCTCCTATTCTCCCAATCTCTCAATCTTTTACGTACGGATAATCCTCCTGCACATACACATCCTTGTAGATTTCATCGGCTGTTGGCAGTGGTGATTCTTCTGCAA
>JBILSZ010000135.1:0-5931 GCA_044371755.1 Flavobacteriales bacterium
CGTGTCCTTGTCTGCGAAGACGGAGTAGTGACAGAAGCAAATGCTCATTCTTTCTCATAGAAAAAATGACGGAGCCGCTGTTTTCAATCATCATCCCGTGCTATAATGCGGCACACACAATAGCTCAGACGCTAACCTCTATTCAAAAACAAACACTAACAGCCTACGAAGTCATCGTCGCAGACGGCGGTTCCTCAGATGATACTATTGCCATTGCTCAATCAATAGTGCCAAATGCAATTACATTCAGCGAGCCTGACAAGGGTGTGTATGATGCCATCAATAAGGGAATAAAAAAGGCGAATGGAAAATACATTTATATCATTGGATCCGATGATGTTTTTGCAAATGACAAGGTGCTTCAATCGGTAGCCAAACTCACAGAAGCGGCACCAGATGTCGTCTATGGCGACGTGGAGTACATCAATAAAACAAACCGCCTTGTTCCAGACTTACATCATTCTCAATGGAATGGTAAGATCTATTGGAAAAACACACTGCACCAGCAAGGATGTTTTTACAAAAAAGAAATCTTCAATAACGTGCTATTCAATCCTCAATACAAAGTTCTCGGGGACTATGATTTCCATTTATTTCTTTTTACCAAGTCATTTTCTCATGTCCGCTATAACGCGGTAGTAGCCATCTGTGAGGCCCAAGGATTATCAAAGCGATTTAAATTTGACTTGTATCGTGAAGAGCTGCACATCAAAAAAATCCGATTGCCTTTACCGTTATTTCTTATGAATGTGATTTGGGTAAGACTAAAGTACTTGGCTAAAAATCTCTTTTAAGACTTTCTCTTCATGTTGCCAATTGAGCTCATTCTTTGCCAAAGTGCACGCTGCTTTGGCATCGATTAGTGACTGCGAATTCATGACTTCTTTCACCTTACTGGCGATTTGCTCAGGAGTAGTCTTTTCAATCAAAAAACCAACTTTAAACTTTGTTATTATCCTGTTCAATTCAGGAAGATCGGAAGCCAAGACAGGAACACCTGCATGGATATAATCAAACAATTTATTAGGTAGAGAATATTTATAATTTAAGTGAATTGGCTTATCCAGCGTAAGCCCCAAATCTGCATTCATCGTGTACTGCATCAACTCCGCAAAAGGCATTTTATCAAGAATCATCACTTTATCCCGGTAAATTGGCTGTGTTGCCATTTCCTTTAGCCGTGGCATTTCTCTTCCCGAACCAATAATTAGAAGTAATACATTATCTAAAAATTCAAGACTTTGCAAGGCCTCCAAAGCTCCTCTGTCTGGATCAATATAAGCGCCCTGAAGAATCATGATGAACTTATCCGATGGTAACCGAATGTCCGATCGGTTTTGGATGGCATCGAAACCCTTTATTTCTGGTATGTTTCGCACCACCCGAACATTCACTCGGTATTTACTTCTGTAAATATTTGCAATACTTTCATTAACTGTATAGACACTTTTCAATTTTGGAAAAATCCAACCTTCTATTCGCTCCCAAACTGCTTTTTGAAACTTGCGGCCTGTGAGTCCTTCCGCTTCTGTAAAATACTCGTGGCTATCATAAACTAATTCTTTGCCTCTCAATCGAGCTACCAAAAATGCTGGCAGCAAAGTATCGAGATCATTTGCCAATATGATATCAGTCTTTTTAAAAAGTAGATAAAAAAACAATCGCAGATTAAGATGAGCGTAAAATAATGCTCCCTTTGAAAACCACAGTCGAAATCTCCTTAGCTCATAGGGCCTTTCAAAATTCCGACTTGTAGTTAGCAACCTTCCTACAAGGGTGATTTCAAAGTCAAGTGCATTTAAAGTCGCGCAGACCTTTCGCACTCGCTGATCGAACTCGAGGTCATTAGAAACTAAAACTGTAATGTGCCGCTTGCTCATTTCAGCGCGCCATTTCGGATATCAGTTAAGACTTTTTTGGTATATAAAGGAAAATCCGCGTTTTGCATCCAGCTATAATAGCCGGGATCACGTTGAAGGATATCGACTACTTTTTCACCACGATACTTTCCAAAATTGAAAACTATTTCATTCGCATCATTGTACACGATATGTCCTGCCAAATCTGCCTTTTTTCGGCGTTCGCTCAAAGAATGTATCTTTTCCATGTCATTTACGACAGGTGCATACAGTGCGCCATTGCGGTCCTCAATCTCCACTCCTTGATAACGCTCCATCATTGCTTCAAATACTTCCCTTGTCGCTCTTGCATCTGCCAGGGCTTCGTGCGCGCCTTCCAAGTTTTTTCCGCAATAAAACTTATAGGCTGCCTTTAAAGAGCGTGGTTCCATTAGATGAAAAATGACTTGAACATCCACCAGGTTTCGGCCTTCGAGTGAAAAGTCAATGCCTGCTCTTAAAAATTCCTCAGCCAATAAAGGAATATCGAATTTGTTGGAATTGAAGCCACCTAAATCACAATCACGCAAAAACATAAACAAGTCTTTTGCTACATGATGAAACTGAGGCTTGCCTGATACATCCGCATCGTAGATACCATGTACCATTGAGGCTTCCAATGGAATGGGCACTCCCGGATTGATAAGCATTCTATTTTCCGATCCCTCCTTCACAGGAAGCGTGTGCACCTGTCCGTCGGGCATCATTTTCACCACAGCAATTTCTACAATTCTATCTTTTGCTACATCCGTTCCAGTGGTTTCTAAATCAAAGAATGCCAGCGGCTTTTTCAGGTTCAACTTCATATCATTTCTATTATTCTACAAACCTAACAACAACTTTTTATTTCTAATCAAAATAATCCAAGATATCGAGCGTTCACCCTTCAGCAGAGTAGCACACCGAACATTGTTTCGGTGGAGGGTAGCAAAAAAAACCCTCGGAGGGGAGTCTCCGAGGGTTTTTGTATTTTATACAATATCTCTATCCCTCTACTTTAATTTTGACATACTGAAACTCCTCGTAAAGTGCCTTGTTTTTCAAAGCATCCTTTTCGTATTGTTTTCCTTGCACAAGATTGCGAGGCTCTGTGAATTGAAAATCCTTTCCTTCTGTGTAACCCAACTTGATAAGCTCACCGGCAATCATATCTTTAGTGGCGTTGCCTCTAAACTCTGCCAATTCTTCGTTGCTTTTGAATTTAGAAGAAGGCACTCTTGATGCACTAGCCTCAATGCTAATTGTGATTTTTCTTTTATCATAAAGAATCTTTTGTACATCCTTTATGAATTGTTGGAACTTGACCTCTTTCGCTCCAAAGTCTTTTGAGTCATAAACAAAATACCTTGAGAACTCAGCATAACCCAAAGCCTCAATGAACTGCGTCTTGATAGGATTCTTAGGATCATATCCTAGATCCACTTTCTTTGGTTCCTCTTTTTTAGGTTCCTCCACTTTCGGTGTTTCTACCTTTGGTGTTTCCACCTTCGGCACCTCCACCTTTGGGACTTCTACTACAGGTTCTTCCACTTTTGGTTTGTCTGGTGTCAATGCCACAGGTATTAAATATACCTCACGCTCCAATTCTTGAAACGCGCTTTCGCAAGGCACATTGATATCGTCTTGCTTAATCTTCTCCCTGCCTTTCAAATAATCAACGTGGTAAGAAGTACATGGATTTAGAATAGCCAAGTATCCACCATCTCTTTTTCTTGGTCTGTATTCTAAGACTTCTCCAGTACGATTGTTGGTCACCACAATTTTCAAATCCTCTGGTAGATCCTTGCCATCTTCACCGATAATATATCCTTTGAGAACAGCTAGATTGCTTTGATTACCCTCTTCAGGCAACTCTACTAAATAAATATCTTTTTTACCAAAACCACCATCGCGCTCAGATGAGTAATATGCACGACGACCATCGGCCATTGGTTGAAAGAATACGTCATCGTCTACAGAATTGAGCGGATACCCCATGTTTTCTGGTTTCGACCATTCTCCATCTGCTCCTAGTTTTGAATAAAACAAATCAAAGCCTCCCATGCTCGAATGGCCTTGAGACGCGAAGTACATGCCTTTTCCATCAGGTGTGAGGAAAGGTGAATCCTCGTCGAGTGCAGTATTGATAGTAGGACCGGCATTCAACGCTCTACTCCATGTGCCATCTGGAAGTTTTACACAACGGTAAATATCTCTTCCTCCTAATCCACCTGGTCTATCCGATACAAAATACAAAGTGTTTTCATCTGCTGTTACTGTGCAGTGTGTTTCCCAGTAAGGAGAATTTATATCTGAACCAAGCTTCGCTGGGTCACTCCAGATTTCACCGATGAGCTTAGAATACAAAATTCGACCATCACCCAAGCTATCACGATACACAAATAGTGTCTGACCATCTGGCGAAACACTAATAGCTGCGTCGTGTTCGTCTGAGTTCAAGTTGAGCAATTCAGGAGAGCCCCACTCATCTGTATCAGTGCGGTAAGAAGCATAGATATCATCTCTAAACTCGCCTGTTTCTGCGTTCAAAATTCTACTGTTCGATGAGTCTGGACGGAGTCTGCGGCTCGTGAAAAACAGTGAACTCTCATCCAATGCTAAAACAGGACTAAAATCGTTATCTGGCCCGTTGATGATAGGTCCTAGATTTGTGATCACAAAGTTCTTTGGGTTTGCAACCTGTCGCTTTGCCTCTTCACAGTAATTCAATCCAACATCTGCCAACCCTGCCAGTCTATGCTTCTTATTCAGCGACTTCTTGAGTTTGGTAAAACTAGCAATCGACTCGTCTAACTTATAGTTGATGTGTTGTGCGATACCAAGATAATAAAGAGCATCAACTGGGGCTCTGCGCTCCAATGGATCAAATGGATCATAATTTTTTGAAATCTTTTTTTCCACTGCCACTTCCAAATAGGAAAGTGCATCAGCCTTAGCATTGCTGGTCTGAAGCAAACAATAGCCAATCTTGTAATTTACGTTGCCATTGTTAGGATCGAGCTCTAGCGCCTTTTTCCATTCTGTGATCGCTTGATACCAGAGTTTCTCTTCCATCAGCTTATTGGCCTCTGTGAAAATGGCCGTAAAATCACCTCTATCTTTTGGAGGATTAGCAGCAAATACACTGCATACAACTGAAAATAAAAGGAAAAACAAAGTAAAGCGTTTCATCAAACTACATTTTGAGCGTTAAGGAATATAAAGCGAAGATAACTATATCTACTTAAGTATTAAATCTCTCTGTTGATATCAAATGCCTCGAGGTAATCAGCTACACGACGCACGAAGCTTCCACCCAAAGCACCATCTACTACACGGTGATCGTAGGAGTGACTTAAGAACATCATATGGCGGATACCCAACGTATCTCCAAACGGTGTTTCTATAACTGCAGGCTTTTTACGAATCGCACCCACCGCCATGATTGCCACTTGTGGTTGGTTAATAATTGGAGTACCCATTACATTTCCGAATGTACCAACATTGGTGAGAGTGTACGTGCCTCCTTGAATCTCGTCTGGAGACAGTTTGTTAGCGCGAGCTCTGTCAGCCAAGTCATTCACCTTACTCGCAAGACCAACTAAATTCAACTGATCAGCGTTCTTGATAACTGGCACGATCAAATTGCCACTTGGCAATGCTGCAGCCATCCCAATATTGATGTCCCCTCTCTTGATGATATTGGTACCATCAACTGAGATATTGATATTTGGGAAATCTTTGATAGCCTTTACAATCGCCTCGATGAAGAGCGGCGTAAAGGTAATTTTGGTCTTGTGCTTTTGTTCGAAGGCCTTTTTCACACGCTCTCTCCACATCACAATATTCGTCACATCAGCTTCTACATAGCTCGTCACGTGAGGACTTGTTTGCTTGCTCATCACCATGTGATCAGCAATCAGTTTGCGCATTCTGTCCATCTCTATGATCTCGTCATTCGCACCAACAAATACAGCGGGCTTATGCGCTGGTTTTGGAGCGGAAGAAGGAGGAGGGGTAGGGGTAGGAGTAAGAGTAGGAGTAGGAGTAGGAG
>JBILSZ010000136.1:0-5925 GCA_044371755.1 Flavobacteriales bacterium
GTGGTTTGTATTTGATTTCCTATTTGGTACTCCAATTCATTTTTTCCAGAGTAAATGTAAAGTCCATTGAGGTTGAATCCCCAACGCTGGTAGCGTAGAGTATAGTAAAGGTGTCCCGTGCCATTGTTAGCTCCTGTACCGATTTGAAATAATGTGGGCAACATGACTTTAGTTTCATCGCGCTGCATAAATTTCCCATTGGCCAACTTGATTCCGACGCCTGCCATGAGCACATGTTTTAGAGTATGCGACATGCTGTTGGAAGTGTTGAGCAAAGTATAATTGAAACTTGCATTGATATCTCCAATACCGCTAATAGTAGTGGTTCGTTCTGACTCAAACCGAGTGTTCATTCGGTAGGGAACATTGATGAATACACTCCATTTATTTTTTGAAAAATGGCGATAAGAAAATTCAGTTTGATACATATCATCACGAAGGACGCGGCTTCTACCGTTGTAGTTTAAGGTAGTATTGGGATGATCGAAACTTCTAAACATGGAACGCAAGGCTATTTGATTGCTTCCAAAATTGGGGATGATTCCCATAAAGCTGCCGCCAGTTCCACAACCGCAGATATCGCAGGCTTTCGAAGAGTTTTGTATTAAAATCAGAACAAAAAGTAAGGTGAAATATTTCTTCATGGTTCTGAGAATTCGTGATTACCGAGAAATGTATAGTCCTCAAGTGTGTATAAGAAATAGAGCAATGCTTCTTTCTGTTCGTCTGAAAAATTGAATGGTTCCGCTAGCAAAGGATCGGTATTGAAGTGTTGATGAACACCGCTGCTGTACATGTCAATTACTTCCGTTAGATTGCGAATGCTGCCATTGTGCATATACGGATGAGTGAGTGTGATATTCCGAAGGGTAGGTACTTTGAATCTACCGAAATCACTTGGTTCTAGGGTAATATGTGATCGTCCTTCGTCTTCAGAATAATCTTCCATCATACCATTATTTCTGAATGAAAAGTCGGTAAACAAAGGTTCTGCGTGACAACTAGCACACTTTTGTTGGAAGATATGATATCCCTGAAGTTCACGTTCGTCAAATGAGGTCTCGCCTTTTAGCACTTTATCATATTTGCTGTCAGCACTTACCATCATAGACATAAACTGCGTGAGAGCGTAGAGTATTTTTTGAGCAGAAATTTCTTCTGAACCAAAGGCTTCTTTGAAGCGCGTAGGGTAGGTCGGATGAGTTTGAAGTTTGGTTTCAACACCTGACATTGTTTCGCCCATTTCGACTGTTGATGTGATGGGAGCAAAGGGCATCACTTCAATGTGGTTAATACCACCATCCCACATGAAAGAGGTATACCAAGCCATGTTCTGGATAGGTGGAGAGTTTCGCTTGCCGACTTGACCGCCGATACCGGTACTTACTGTTGTTCCGTGGTCAGCGAATGCATGTACTTGTGCATGGCATGAACCACACGAGATGGTACTATCAAGGCTTAGGATAGGGTCGTAAAAAAGACTTCGACCCAATTCAAATCCCTTTTCAGTAATGGGATTGTTTTGAAAATTATAATGCGGCTGCGGAAAGTGAGGAGGCACCACCAGGCCTTGAAAAGGCACTGGTGGTTGAATTTCCTCATTTTCTGAACTCTTCACACAGGAGGTGAAGACGATTATAATTGCCAACAATCCACTGAAATAGCGGAGTGTTGTCATTGGAATTAATTGTGGATGTGATCGAACTCGATGCCTGAGAAAAAGTTACCTGCCACGAGTTTAGCATTGGCTCCCGGCATGTGTACATTTGAAGTAGCAGCAACACTCAACGGAGTGGCGCTGTTATCGAATGTTTGCGCGACATCAATCATCATGTGAACCACTGGTGCGGCATTTTCACGGATCATGAGCATGGCAGGTCCGAAATTGAAATTGCCAGTGTTAAGAGCTTTGTTGGCTCCTTGGAATCCACCGAGGTGATAGGTGAATGATCCTGTAGAAGATGCGGGACTGCTTCCTTCTAATTTCACGAAAATGTAGCCACTGTTCCAACTCCAAAACATATTGTTCGAAACGCTGAGGGCACCGTCTTGCGCGCCGCTAACGTTGCGAGTGCTATCTACACCTACAGTGAAGGTCAATCCAGTATAATCACCAGTTGGTACGTCGTGAATGTGCACCATTGCTGATGAGGGACTGCTTAAATCCACCAAGTGATAGCTTTCTTGTTGTCTCCAAGTGCTGCCATCTGCTTTTGTGAGGGCGATATTCGATATATAATACTTTGCAGTTGTGAATGTAACCTGTTCGCCACCTTCCGTTGTAAATGCGCTATTTAATGCGAAGTTGTTTTCACCAAAGAAATGCTCCATTTCAAGTTCCATTTCACCGTATGTTACTGTTGGGGTAACTGGTGTAGGAGTAGTATTTTCTTCTTCATCTTTTTTACAAGAAAATAAAAGTATAGATGCGGCAAGTACACCTGCCACGAGGGATATATTTTTCATTTGAATTTTAATAATAATGTTTGAAAATGATACGGGGGGATTCTGAATTCGAAATTCGCTACTAATAATTCGCGATAAATAATTCGCAATTGAGGAATTAGTCCTTGCGAATTTGTCTTTACGAATGGTCTACCCCACGGGTGGGCGATCGATAATCAAACGATGAACCTCAGATTTGGGTTCTATATACAGAGTGTTTAATTCTAAATAGAGACTGACTTCAAATTCTGATAGCGCGTATTCCCGAGTGACAAGGAATGTGCTTACTTCAAGGCGGGTGAGTTCAGGAATATTTTTTTCTGCATTAGCTTTTCCTTCTTCTGCTGCATTGAGTTCTTTTGCAATAGCACAAGAACCGTTACAGTGCATTTCAGGACGAGTCTTATTCTCGCAAAGCACCTCAGCGTAGTATTGTAAATTACTCCAGTAATGCAGCATCATAGCAGACTTATACAACAGCGGCGCTGCGAGTACGATCAATAATACTATGGCTGCAAGGCGTTTCAAGACTTACGCTTCGTTTACTGAAAACTTATAGTACTCCATGATTTCGTTGCATAGTAGCTTCTTACAGGCTTCTTCTACTTTAGCCTCCGCTGCAGATTTATCTTTTGCGTCGACGTACAAAGTGATATGCTTTCCAATTCTAACTCCAGTAATCTCTGGAAGGCCAAGATTGGTCATAGAATTTGTAACGGCCTTTCCTTGTGGGTCAAGCAATGCCTCTAATGGCATCACATCGATATCAGCTTTGAACTTCATTTTTTTGGAGTATATAATAATGAATGATAGAAGTAATGAGGTACAAAAGTATACAAGCGGGAACAGCTAAAAAAGGTCTTTGTTTGAAAATTGACCAAAATATGATGAATGTCGCGAGTACTAAAAAGATATACCTGCTTTCATTGCCCTGCCAAGAGATGCTTTTAACCTTGAAGTTCAATATTTTGATTTTTGAAATCATGATAAGTGACATCAAAATAGACATGATAATTGTCAGCGGAATTACGACCGTCAGATCGCTGATAATAGGATTTGATGGATTGAAGAGCATAAGGTATCCAATCCAAAAAATTCCATTGGCCGGTATGGGAAGGCCTTTGAAATAGTTCGTTTGTTCTGTATCGATATTAAATCTTGCCAAGCGCCATGCACCAGCAAGTGCCATTGAAAGCGGTGCTGCGAGAATTAAATATTCGACGACACTGGCAGGATCGATAAATTCATTAAGAAAACGAAATACAAGCACAGCGGGCACCACTCCAAATGTTACGACATCAGCTAGCGAGTCAAGCTGTTTTCCCATTTCTCCTGATACACCGAGTAATCGTGCTACAAGTCCATCCAGAAAGTCGAGCACTGCGGCAATGAATATGAGAAGGAGCGATAGCTCGAGGCTATCAACAACAAGGGCAACGACTCCTGAGAGGAGGTTGCCCAAGGTGATAAAGTTCGGAATATTTTTTTTCATCTTTTGAAAAGGAATTAAAGCGTTTGCTTCACTTCCACTTCTTCAAATGCTTCTACTAAGTCGCCTACTTTGATATCATTAAATTTCTCTACGTTGAGACCGCACTCATAACCTTTTGTTACTTCTTTTACGTCATCTTTGAAACGCTTGAGAGAACCGAGTTCGCCTGTGTAGATTACAATACCATCGCGAATCACGCGCACTTTGTTGTTGCGTGTGAGTTTTCCATCTTGTACAAAACAACCGGCCACTGTACCAACTTTCGTGATTTTGAATACATCACGAATCTCAGCAGTACCGACGATTTGTTCTTCGATTTTGGCAGACAACATACCTTCCATCGCTTCTTTGATTTCTTCGATGGCTTTGTAGATAACGCTGTATAATTTGATTTGAATTTCTTCTGACTCTGCAAGTCTACGCGCTCCTTGGCTTGGACGAACCTGGAAGCCGACGATGATCGCATCAGATGCTGAGGCAAGCAATACATCGCTTTCGGAAATTTGTCCCACTCCCTTGAGGATGATACTGACTTGAATTTTTTCTGTAGAAAGCTTTTGTAATGAATCCACCAATGCTTCTACCGATCCATCCACGTCACCTTTCACGATGAGGTTCAACTGCTTGAAGTCTCCAAGAGCGATACGGCGACCGATCTCTTCGATGGTGAGGTGTTTCTTGGTACGTACGCTTTGTTCGCGTTGTAATTGTTGACGCTTAGTGGCAATATTTCTTGCTTCGCGCTCGTCTTCCACAACATAGAATCTATCACCAGCATTTGGCGCACCTTCGAAACCAAGTAATGAAACTGGCATAGCAGGACCAGCCTCTGTGATTTTCATTCCACGTTCGTTGAACATGGCACGTACACGTCCGCTATTTTGACCTGCGAGAATAGGATCTCCCACGCGTAATGTACCACCTTCAACGAGCACTGTGGCCACATATCCGCGGCCTTTGTCGAGTGATGATTCAATCACAGTACCAACAGCGCGTTTATTAGGATTGGCCTTTAGATCAAGGAGTTCTGATTCGAGAAGAACTTTTTCTAAGAGCTTATCGATGTTCATTCCTTTTTTCGCGGCCACTTCTTGGCTTTGATATTTTCCTCCCCATTCTTCTACGAGGATGTTCAAGTTGGCAAGCTGTTCGCGAATTCGTTCAGGATTGGCATCGGGCTTATCCACCTTGTTAAGTGCGAAAATCATCGGTACACCTGCAGCTTGCGCGTGGCTAATCGCCTCTTTTGTTTGAGGCATTACGCTATCATCTGCGGCAATCACGATAATGGCAAGGTCTGTTACTTGAGCACCGCGGGCACGCATCGCTGTAAACGCCTCGTGACCGGGAGTATCCAAGAAAGTAATGCGCTTGCCAGATGCGGGCAGCATTACACTGTATGCACCAATGTGCTGTGTGATACCTCCGGCTTCACCAGCTACCACATTTGCATTTCGGATAAAGTCAAGCAAGGATGTTTTACCATGGTCTACGTGACCCATCACCGTAACTACAGGTGGGCGAGATACCAAATCCTCTGGATTATCTTGTTCTTCTACAATAGTATCCGTTACCTCAGCGCTGACGAATTCGATTTGGTAACCAAATTCTTCTGCTATGATGTGAATTGTTTCAGCATCCAAGCGCTGGTTGATCGAAGCAAAAATTCCCAAAGACATACAAGCAGATATAATTTCTACTGGCTGTCTGTTCATCATAGTAGCGAGCTCTGATACGGTTACAAACTCTGTGAGTTTGAGGATCGAATTCTGAGCCTGTTCGCGCATCATTTGTTCTTCCGCGCGGCGAGCTACTTGATCACGTTTTTCTCTTCTAAATTTAGATGACTTCGATTTTCCTTGATTACCTAGGCGAGCGAGCGTTTCCTTAATTTGATTTTGGATCTGCTGTTCGTTGACCTCTGTTTTTTGTGGAGGTGTACCAGGTCTGTTTTGGCTATTTTGACCAGGTCTATTTTGATTGCCTTG
>JBILSZ010000206.1:0-5907 GCA_044371755.1 Flavobacteriales bacterium
CGCTGAGTCCCAACTCGGTTGCTGCTTGCTGCATCGCCTCGATGAAATAGAACACGTATGCCGGGCCGCTCCCGGAGATCGCAGTCACTGCATCAATCTGCGCTTCATCCGTCACCCACACAGTCTCACCGACAGCGCGTAACAGGGCATCGGCGCTCTGCTTCTGCAGCTCGGATACGCCTGCCATAGCGTACGCACCCGTAATGCCCTTCCCAATCAGGGCAGGTGTGTTCGGCATGGTGCGCACAATCGCCTGATGCCCGCCCAACCAACGAGAAATATCTGCCGCGCGAATACCCGCAGCAATCGACAGCACCAGTTGCGACGTCAAAAAGGGCTTGATGGTGGAAACCACTTCACGCAGCTGCTGCGGCTTGACCGCTAGCACAATCACATCAGACATCGATAGTGCGTCCGACGGTGCTGTAGCAGTCGTCACACCAAATCGCTCGCTAAGTAGCTTCAGCGTTGATGGCATCACATCAATCACATGAATATTGGTCGCCGCTGTCAGCTTCCCGGCCAGCCCGCCAATCAGAGCTTGTGCCATGTTACCGCCGCCAATGAAAGCAATCTTCAACTTACTTTGCATAATCTCTCTTTCCAAAAATCGCAGTACCGATACGTACGATCGTGGCACCCTCTGCGATTGCAGCGTCCATATCGGCACTCATGCCCATCGATAAGGTATCAGTGGGTATGCCAGCTTCAGTCAGCTGCTGCTGTAGGGAGCGCAATAAGGCGAAGGGTTTGCGCTGGCTTTCAAAATCTTCAGCGGGTTCCGGTATTGCCATCAGGCCACGCAACTGCAGACCGGGGAGAGTCGCGACTGCCTGCGCCAGCGCCAACACCTCGGTCGGAGCAACGCCGCTCTTGCTGTCTTCGCCGCTCACGTTCACCTGCAGACAAATGTTAAGCGGCGGTAGATTTGGCGGTCTTTGCTCAGACAAGCGGCGCGCGATCTTCTCGCGATCGACCGCGTGCGCCCAAGCGAAATGCTCGGCAAGCGGGCGTGTCTTGTTACTTTGGATCGGCCCAATGAAATGCCATTCCAGTGCCAGATCAGGGCGCAGCGCCTGTACAGCGTGCTGTTTATCCAGCGCCTCCTGCAAATAGTTTTCACCAAAAGCGATCTGCCCGGCATCGGCTGCATCGATGACCGCTTCGGCCCCGAAGGTCTTGGAAACCGCCAATAGGTTTACCGAAGCGGGATTTCGGCCATGTTCCGCAGCGGCCTGTCCTAAGGCTAGCCGGACTTTAGTGATGTTTTCAGCGATCGACATAGACCCGGATTATCGCCTACCCAGCGCTCAGCAGGCTGTCAGCCAAACTGCTAGCATCAGGACATTCCGCTTATCAGCCAAAGATTCCGATGACCGACCTTTACGATATCGCCCTACAGACCATTGACGGCAGCCAGACCACGATGGCTGACTACCGCGGCAAGGTAGTTCTCGTCGTCAATACAGCCAGCCGATGCGGTTTTACTCCCCAATATGCCGGACTGGAGGCGCTCTACCGGAAGTATAAAGATCAGGGTTTCGTCGTAATTGGTTTTCCGTGTAATCAATTCGGTGCGCAAGAACCGGGTGAAGGCGAACAAATCGCCGAGTTTTGCGAAAAGAACTATGGCGTATCCTTCCCGCTGTTTGCCAAAGTCGAGGTTAACGGTGCGCAGACACATCCTTTATTCGCGCACTTGAAGCGCGAGGCACCGGGCCTGCTGGGCAGTGAGATGATCAAATGGAACTTCACCAAATTCTTACTGGATCGACAGGGCAAAGTTGTCGCCCGGTATGCATCCATCACCACTGCTGACGAAATCGAGAGTGCAGTTATCCCGTTAATTCAGTCATAAATGCCGCCTGCGCCGGTCCACACTCGGGAACGCAAAAGTAATTCAAGTCGCCTGCTGGTCATGATTGACGGGATGTATTTGTCTCGTGCATGTCTACGCCCAAACGGTGGCAGTAATTAGTAGCGATTTTAAGTGCTCGCTAGCGATCCCAGTATCCGAGACTGTTTCCCCAAAACCTAAGCGCCAAGTCAGCCCGCCAGACTCCTTTGGCGGCTTACCCTTCTGCACCCATCCCACCGCGACGCCCCCCCCAACTGAACCACTTGCCGGTTCAGAGTTACTGATTTTTTGGCCGTGGTAAGCCAGCCACAACCAAACCAAAAATTCAGGCAATCGGAAACGACTTAGTCAGCAATTAGCAGATCAATCGACTGCCTCAGCGTAGTGACGGATTTTTCGCCAATTACTTCCAGTACAGCCATCCGTTTTCTGTTGCCATTAACAAATTAATCAGGAGGCACACCCTATGAACTTGGCAGACTTCCAACAGCTATGCCGGGAAACCTGTATCGCACTCCATTATCCCGACAGCGATGCTCTGGGTTCAACGAACCAAATAACCTTGCATGGGGTTGATATCGGACTTTTTTTCGACGACCTTGAAATGAATGATCGGCTGGTTTGCTATGTCGATATCGGTGAATTACCCGACTTCGACCGTGAAGAAATTCTAGCTCGAATGCTAGCAATCAATCTACTAACCGGCACCAAGGTTTCGGGCGTTTACGGTCTTGATCGGCAACGTAACTGCATTGTATTCATGCAGCATTTTCTTTACCCCGACATGCTGACCGGAGAGGAGCTGGCTCAGATACTAGATGGCTATGCAAAACATGCCAAGGAAGCTCAAAAAACAATTATGAACAGTTCGCGCGAAGAGCCTCTTGCAGAATTGCTAGCTGACTCACTTCGGGTCGATTCAACTGCTCTGGCATAGGAGATTGCACCATGCGACCAATTTCATCTGGCTTAGAAGCGAAAAATCTGATCCAACAATCTACTGATGAAGAACAGCTGAGCCAAGGCGAATCCAAACAACCGTTACAGCAGTCACAGCAGCAGGTATTCACAACTATTCACACAGCTGCTAACACGACGCCCTATCCAAATAACAACCAAGCAGATAAAGAAAGGATTCGTAACAATGCCCGCCGAGCAAGAGTACAAGAAAACAATGATCCTAATGCTCAGGTAAAGCAACAAGAACGAGAGCTTCGTAATGCAATAAATGATTGCACTGCATCTATCAAATCGGCTTCCGAAAAGGGTCAGGAAAAAAAAATTGAACGACTTGAGAAAAAGTTAACATCGCTTCAACAGCAGTATGCCAATCTTCGTCAAACTCTAGAATCTGATCGAGTTGCAGACTCCGACTCCAGTGTTGGCCCACCTAGCGAAGAATCAGAATCCGAAGATTCGTGGTTTCCATCTGCCGAAAATTCACCCGCAAATTCAACCACGAACACACAGACTGATTCACCCTCTTCGAATGAGGAAGAACTTCGTCCTTTTCATGAAGCGCTAAGCAAATGGCAGGACGAACTCACGCTAAACAAGACCGAACTTATTACAAAGACACGCGCAAGAGCCAACAAAGAAGAGATTGAACAATGCCAGAAAGAAGTCGATGCACTACAGACGGATATCGAAAAACTAAAACAAATTCTGCATATCGCGGCAAAAAACACGGAAAGTATTCCGAAGACATCAGAAATCGATGGGACTTCGCCCCCACAATCACCTACGCAACCCGAAAAAAGCTCGGTTGCAGACATGATTCGGAGAACCAAAACGGGGCGACGAAATTACGCTGCAACTGAGAATAGAGCAGATTCCATCACCCCAAGCAGCGCCACATCGACGCCACTGAAACAACTCCATACAGACTCGACCAGAAACAGTGCGCTTCTGAGCCGCGAAGAGCTTAAGCCACTCTTTACCAATGAGGCTCAGAAAGCGTTACAGAAAATTGATGAAAAGATTGAGGCAGTTGGTGAAGCTATCGACAATCTTATTGCGCAAAGAAACGATATCAAGAAAAAAATTAGAAACAAAAACTCAAGCCAAGATCAAGCACAAGAAGCCAAAGAACTTCGCAACATCGATCTTAAAATTCGGAAACGCGTTTTAGAATTGGGTCGCCTGATTAACCGAATAACGATCGTGGAAGATTGGGTATCCCCCGGTACTGAACAGCTATCAGCCAAACAGAGGCATGAAAGGCATGAGGCATTTCTTAGAAAGTATAAGTCCGAAAATACCCTTAAGCTTGAAGAAGATTATAAGAAAAAACGTGCGGAGTATGAGCGTAAAGTCCTCGGCTCACGAAGTACAAATATTATCTCGATACTTGCTGGTGGCGTCACCAACTTCTCGACTTTCTTTTGGGGTAATTCACTCACTCGTCTTTTGGCCAGTACATTGCCCGAGGCGGCGGGCTACATTGGCGGCGCGGTAGCTGGATTACTCCATGTTGTCGTCGGTGGTCCGGTATTGAAGCAGGTGGCCTCGGCTAGTTGGAATGCCCCGGCATTAATCGAGTTTAATAACTACTGGGTAGTGGGTGGATCATTGTGGGGCGATCGCATTCGGGCGGGCCTTGGTATGTTGGGGGTTGAGCGTTGGGTTGGGGAGAATCATAAAGAGAAATATCTAAGCGCAGATCCTAAGCATATCGGCCTCGTGGATATCGAGCAGCGATGGAAAGAAACGCGTGGTCTATGGACACTTTTTAAGGGTCGCTACAAAACTGAAGAGGCCGCTTATTACAGTTACTCCATGAATTTCACTTTCAAGGCAGCTGTGGCGGGTGGTTTAGCGCAGTTGATGGCAACCAAATCCGACGCGTCAAGGGTGATTGAGTGGGTTGTCCATAGTGTCATGGGTTGGTTCTCAGGCGCCGAAACGGTTGCCGGAATTCAATTTGCCAGGAGTCAGGTGCCCGACGCCGAAGAGTCTGTAATTCCCAATCGCGAAATTCATGCCGCCCATGCAGCGATGCTGGAATCACTTTTAAAAGATCTGGAGGCTGCTTATGGAAAGCTGCGAACACAGACACCATCAGGGTCTGGCAATTCTGAGCAAAGGGATTTGTTGAAAGCGATTCGCCGAACGCAAAAAGCACTTGACCAAGCGAAAACTAAATCAGGTTTTGGTGGTACTTTTTGGTTTGAGTTTCTCGCTCAGTTCAAAACCGTCGATGCGCGTGCCGACGCAGCCGCTGAAGTCATCGGACGCGCTTTATCAGTTATGCCCTCTGCAGCGCTTTCCAACCATCTCGCGAGCTGGAGAACCAGTGGCGACCCATGGCTGACATTTGCCGGTCACGCCTTACCTGGCCTACTCTTGATCGCCCCACCGGGATGGACCATGCGGCCAATTTATGCGGGATTCTTCCGGGCGCTATTTCAAATGGTCATCAATGAGGCGAGCCCTAAAGCAAACACCTCAGGTCATGCGACCACCACCACCGCCGTACCGGATGACCTCCATGACAGCATTGTCGATGGCGGCGACTCGTCAAGCTACCTCGGTAGTGAATTTTCAGAAAAGGATAAAGCGGATGAAAGCGTCGTTGTCACGATTTCCGAACGTGATCAGGTATCTGATGATGATTCGGACACGGATGATGAGCGGTGGATTGGAAACCCAACCGCTCGTAATCAACAAAATTATTGGTCGTGAAACAGCCTGCAATCCAACTAAAATCAGCGCCCGTCTGGCAGTTCAGATCGCCTGATCGATCAACTCGATCCAGTGCCTGACGGGTGTTTCGGTACCTGACTGCAGATGTGTCAGGCAGCCGATATTGGCTGACACAATCACCTCGGGGCTCGTCGCCTCGAGGTTTTTAATTTTGTTGTCGCGCAGTTGATAAGACAACTCCGGCTGTGTCACGGAGTAAGTGCCGGCCGAGCCACAACAAAGATGACTGTCCGCGCATAAGCTGACATCAATACCGCAAGTGCGCAGCACAGATTCCACCTTGCCACGGATTTGCTGCCCGTGCTGTAAGGTGCAAGGCGGGTGATAAGCAACGCGCTTGGTGA
>JBILSZ010000137.1:0-5892 GCA_044371755.1 Flavobacteriales bacterium
ATCAATCACTCTCACCGTTCCATAGCCACCTCTGGCAATAATAATCGCTCGGATATCTGGATTATCCAATAGCTTTTGTAGGCCCAAAGCCCGTTTCGTATCACTACCCGCCAACTGAAAGTCCTGCTCAAAAACATTTTCAGCAACTACCAATTCCCAATCCTGCGCAGAAAAAAGAGAACGTGCACGCTCCAGTTGCGATGGCGTGATCCAACGCGCTGTTGCAGCTATTCCGATCTTATCACCTGGCTTTAAAAAACGTGGTATCCATTGTTCCATACTACAATCTATCTTTGCTGCGTATTTCGCCATCGAAATACTGATTTGCAATCTTATGACAAAAGAACCAAAGAGACACCTTATCACCGCAGCTTTGCCCTACGCAAACGGCCCTATTCATATCGGTCACATCGCAGGGGCCTACTTGCCCGCAGATATCTACGTCAGATATTTAAGGTTAAAAAATAAAGACGTCGCCTTCATTTGCGGTTCGGATGAACACGGAGCGGCAATTACTCTAAGAGCAAAAAAAGAAGGAAAATCTCCTCGCGAAATTGTGGATCACTACCACTTGCTAATGGGAAAAGCCTTCCAAGACTTCGGCATATCATTCGATGAATATCACCGTACTTCGTCTCCTGAACATCATAAAATGAGTCAGGATATTTTTCTAAAACTTCTTGAAAAAGGCTCTTTTGATGTAGAAACTTCTAAGCAATATTTTGATGAAGAACAACAACAATTTCTTGCCGACAGATACATCATGGGCACCTGCCCCAATTGCGGCAACGACAAGGCGTACGGAGATCAATGTGAAAAATGCGGCACAGCTCTCAGTCCTCTCGATCTTATTGACCCACATAGCACCATCAGCGGAAATAAACCCGTTTTGAAAGAAACCTCCCATTGGTATTTACCAATGGCTCATCACGAAAAATGGATCGGTGAATTTATTAAAACAGGCAAGCTCGACGGACAGCAACATCACTCACCAAAAAACTGGAAAGCTCACGTAATTGGGCAGTGCGTGTCGTGGGTTGATGGCGGCCTGCATTCGCGCGCAATGACGCGTGACCTCGAATGGGGCGTACCAGTACCTGTTGAAGGCGCTGATGGAAAAGTACTTTACGTTTGGCTAGACGCTCCCATCGGCTATATCACAAATACAAAAGTTTGGGCTGATAAAAATGGTAAAAATTGGGAAGACTACTGGAAAAGCGAAGACTCTGAACTCATTCATTTTATTGGTAAAGACAACATTGTCTTCCACTGCATCATATTCCCAATCATATTGAAAGAACACGGGGATTTTATTCTGCCAAAAAATGTTCCCGCTAATGAATTCATGAATCTTGAAGGCGATAAAATTTCGACTTCAAGAAACTGGGCTGTTTGGTTGCACGAATACCTCGAAGAAAATCCTGGTAAACAAGACGAGCTACGCTACGTTCTCTGTTCTATCATGCCCGAACAAAAGGACAGTGAATTCACTTGGACCGATTTCAAAGAACGCGTCAACAACGAACTCGCAGACATTCTCGGCAACTTCATCAATCGCGTTGTTGTGCTCACTCAAAAATATTACAATGGCATAGTGCCAGCTCCATCTGATGATGCAAGATGTGTGGCAGTGCGAAATGAAACCATTGAGACTTTTAACAAAATAGGTGAAAAATTAGACCAGTTCCGATTCCGCGAAGCCCTTGCCGAGGCAATGAATATTGCCCGCCTCGGAAATAAATTCATGACCGAAACAGAGCCTTGGAAACTCGTAAAAACAGATGAGGCTCTCACGGCAGGAGTGCTTTACGAATGCCTCAATCTCACTGCTCGCCTTACAATTGCGCTCGAACCCTTTCTACCATACACTTGCGAAAAAATTAGACAAGCGCTTCAGATCGACTCTAAATCTTGGGAATGGGGAACACATAGCATTCTCATTTCTGAAAAACATCAAGTCGCTACAACAGGAATTTTATTTGAGAAAATTACAGATGACTTCGTTGCACATCAAGTAGCAAAACTCGAAGCCGCCAGAAATAGCAACCAAGTGACTGAAGTGGAAGAAATCAAATCAAATATCGACTTTGATAGTTTTCAAAAAATGGATTTGAGAATTGTCAAAATTATCGAAGCCGAGAAAGTAGCAAAAACGAAAAAACTCTTGAAGCTAAAAGTAGACCTAGGTGGCGAAGCGAGAACTGTTGTGAGCGGAATAGCTGAATCCTACACTCCAGAAGAAGCCATTGGAAAAACAGTGCTTTTCCTCGCAAACTTAGCTCCAAGAGAAATAAAAGGGATTGAAAGTCAAGGAATGATATTAATGGCTGAGAATGCAGACGGAAGTCTGTCATTTATGTCTCCTGAAAAAACAATCAACCCCGGAGCAATTGTGAAATGATGAATTATAATTTCTTCATCCCTTCATAGCACAGCTTACTAATATCCGCTACTAATTCTGGTAACGTCAGATAATCTTTGCCCTTGGTCATCACCACTACAGTGTACGGATTGTTTTTCAAATAAACAATGCCACCTTCGTGAAAATTGAAGCCGTCTTGGTATGGGCGTTCTCCAAACTTATGAGCTACCGTCAACTCATTAGGTAATAATTTGACTAATGCTCCCTTGTAATTAGACTTGGTAAGCAAACTTAAAGCCCAATCGCTATTATCCCTATTCAAGTAACTCCCATTATAAAGCACTCGCAAATAACGATTATACTCCAATACAGACATTTCAAAATTCGGATCATCCAAATCCGGTGTTCGAGAACCCAAATCAGACATCACAGACGCAAAAGTGCTTCGATTGATATTACGATTTAATAAATCCGTTGCATCATTGTCACTATTGACAATCATCTCGGTTATTAAATTACGCACGCTATAAGATTTTCCCAACTCTAGTGGAGCGCTGGTTCGAATCTGCTTCATGCCTACATCATTGATTTTGCTATTTAATACCAACATATTGTCAAGCAATCCTGGTCTTTCCTCAGAATCACGTAAATAAGTAAGCATAATCGCTACTTTCATCAAACTTCCCGGATTATACATCGCGTTCCCGTTGATCTCAAACCAATATCCATTTCGATGCGTCTTTAGATATACACTTGCTTGGGTCAAAAGGCCGCTCTTCTTTTTTTCGAGGATATACGACTCTACTTGATTCTTAATCGTATCTAACTCCGGTGAACTGCAAGCTATATCTGACAAAAGCAGCGGACTTACATATTTGTATTTCCCTTTCACATTTAATCTGAGCACCTCTTGTGGGCATGTGATTCGTTCAATAGCTTTTTGTGCCTTTACTTGGCGAGAATTCTCGCCTGATGAATCACTCGGGCGAGTTAACAAATACGTTAACAATGAACTTAGGAGCGCAACAAGAACGAGGAACCCCCAGAAAGTCTTTTTAGACATGAATAAAGTGTTTGGTTTCAAAATCGAGTCAAAGTTACATTATTCACATAAAAAGCCCTACCGACCAAGCTTTTTTGATTAAAAAATAACCTTTAGCAGCTTCTTATTTAACTTTGTCTCATGACTTTAGAATCAAGAGAAAAAATTGCAGAATTCTATGACTCCTATGCGCAAAATCAAAAACGCACAGGAATCAACATTCGTCACAGAATGATTATCAAGCGACTAAAATCAGCCGGACTATCAGCTCAATCTGCTGTGCTCGAAATTGGATGTGGTATAGGTACACTCACTTCACTACTCGTCAGGCAGTGTAAACACCTCACCGCAGCGGATATCAGCCCTGAGAGTATTGCGCAAGCAAAAGCCACCCTTGATAAGCACGACAACATTGCTTTTGTTGTCACCGATATGTCTGACTTTCAGGAGGATAGAAAATATGACTTCATCGTCTTACCCGACGTACTCGAACATATCCCATTGGAACAACATCCCATGCTTTTTTCCAAAATGAAACAGCTCCTCCACGAAAATGGAAAAATCTGCATCCATGTTCCTGATCCCTATGCTTTGGAATATATACGCCAACAAACACCAGAGCTTCTTCAGATCATTGATCAAAGTATTTATTCAGACATTTTGGTAAAAAATATTTATGATAATAGTTTGACACTGCACCGTTTGGAGCGATACACGCTTCAGAAAGAATTGCCCGATTATCAGTGGATTGAAATAATTCACCGCCCTCACTATACTCAATTCAACAAGAAAAAATATTCCACAGCAGTCGTCGACGAACTAAAGGCTCGCTTTTAGAGAATTCCGCGTTGCATTAGCTTCTCAGCTATCTGAACAGCATTAGTTGCAGCACCTTTCCTCAAGTTATCACTTACGATCCAGCAGTTGATCGTGTTTGCTTGCGTTTCATCTCTTCTCAAACGTCCTACAAAAACGCCATCATTATTGTGCGCGTCAAGAAGGGGCATAGGATATTCAAACGCTTCAATGTTATCTTTCAAAACGATGCCATCAGTTAATGACAACACCTTTCGAATCTCCTGAAGATCTGGTTCTTTTTCAAACTCAATATTGACCGACTCAGAATGCCCTCCTATCACAGGTACGCGCACTGCAGTCGCCGTGACGCGGATATTATCGTCGCCCAAAATCTTCTTAGTCTCCAACACCATCTTCATTTCCTCTTTGGTATATCCATTTTCAAGAAAAACATCAATTTGGGGAATGAGATTAAGATCAATCGGATATTTATAAGCCATAGGACCTTCGATGCCCGCACGTTCATTCATCATCTGATCTACGGCCGCGACACCTGTTCCCGTGACGCTTTGATAAGTGCTCACCACTACACGTTTCACTGTGTAGAGCTTGTGCAATGGAGCCAATACCATCACCATTTGTATTGTACTACAATTGGGATTGGCGATGATAAAATCTTCTGCGGTAAGACTATCTCCGTTGATTTCCGGAACTATCAATTTTTTTGAAGGATCCATTCTCCATGCCGAAGAATTATCTACCACTCTGCAACCAATGCTTGCAAAACTAGGTGCCCACTGCAAACTCGTGCCTCCTCCTGCGCTGAACAAAGCCAAATCTGGCTTCTCCGCTATCCCCTGCTCTACGGATCTCACCCGCCATGACCTGCCCTGCCAAGTTATCTCCTTACCCACCGACTTTTCCGATGCTACCGGTATCAACTCTGATACAGGAAAATTACGCTCATTGAGAACTTCCAACATTTTAGAGCCCACAAGACCTGTGGCACCAACTACTGCGACTTTCATACTTCAAAAATATTTGGTGCAAATCTATAAAGATAATTCACCCTAAATTAACATTTATTGCCGCGCTATTCTTAAGTTTGAAGCTAATATGAGAATCCTTTACTTCATTGCAATATGCTTAGTCTGTTTTAGTACCAGCAGACTCTTCGCGCAGCTATCCGATGATTTCAGTGACGGTGACTTCACTTCCAATCCCACTTGGAATGGAACCACTGATCTTTTCTCTGTAAATAACTTTGGTCAACTTCAGACCGTAGGAACTGCAGCAGGTCAAGCCCACTTATACACTTCTTTTCCAAGCACAAACATGGATGATAAAGAGTGGCAATTCTTTGTGCGACAAACTTTTGCTGGTAGCGACAACAACCAATCGCGCTTGTACCTTGCCGCATCCGACGCACCCTCAGCCTATACTGCCAATGGCACTGCGGGTGTACAAGGATATTTCTTGCGCTTCGGTGAAGGTGGCAGTGCAGATGCAATCCGCTTTTTTAAAGACAATGGCACTGGAACTCCTACAGAACTCGCCGTCTGCACTTCTGGAGCCATTAGTGCTTCTTTTTCAACTCGCATCAAAATCACAAGATCATCCTCTGGACTCTGGACAATCTTTGTGGATTACACAGGGGGCACCACTTTCGTTCAAGAAGCACCAGCAACCG
>JBILSZ010000073.1:0-14861 GCA_044371755.1 Flavobacteriales bacterium
AGCGGAAATCCTTTTTTGAGCGAAGCGAGAAAAAGATTGTAGCGGAAAGCCCGCCCCGCGTATGCGGGGAACGCCAAAAAAAAGATTGGGAGATTGGAGATTGGAAATTGGAGATTGGAATTTGGAATTTGGAGACTGGAGATTGGAAATTGGAGATTGGAATTTGGAATTTGGAGACTGGAGATTGGAAATTGGAGATTAGATTTTGGAGGCCCGATGGCTATCGGGAGGGAGATTGAGAGTCTGATCTTCCCAAATTCCCTTGTTCCTTTTGTTCCTGCCGTGCCCCTTTGGGGTTCTTTTCCTCCTTGTTCTTAAAAAAAAAGTCCTGACATGGTCAGGACTTTTTTTTTATTGCGAATTTCGAATTCTGAATTCTGAATTGTGAATACCCGCAGGGTTATGCGATTTCAATGCGCTTCACGAGTTCGGCTTGCGCTTCTTGCTTTTTGGGGAGGGCGAGCGTCAAGATGCCGTTGGTGTATTGCGCTGAAATGTTGTTGGAGTCAATCACTTCGCTCAATTCAAAACGACGCTTGAAACTGTGCTGTCTCCACTCACGACGAGTGAATTTTGTGCCCTCTTCCGTCTGCTCTTCTTTCTTATCAGCAGAAATCACAAGGGTGTTTTTTTCAAGAGAAATATTAAAATCCTCTTTGTTCCAACCCGGAACCATCAACTCAATATGAAACTGATCTTTCGTTTCTTTGATATTCGCCGACGGCGTCGCCACGACGTCCGAACGAAAACCAACGTTGAACAAATCTTTTACAAAAGCATCATCAAAAAATGACTGGCGATGCGCTGGGCGGTTGAAATTTGACTGTTTTGTGTGATACATAACTTTAAAAATTTTATTGTTTGTCCCTCGCTTGTCAACGAAAATACCAAACTCAAAAACCCGACAAAAAGTCCACTTTTCCAAACCTTCACTGCCTTTTTGTCTCCCCTTCATTCCCTATTCCCTATTAACTTATTACCCTATTAACCTATTAACTTATTATCCTATTCCCCTATTCCCCTATTACCCTATTAACTTATTATCTTATTACCCTATTATCTTTGCCTCCTATGTCAGCATTGACCTTTGAATTGCAACACACCGACCCAAAATCGAATGCGCGGGCCGGTAAAATAACCACCGATCATGGGGTAATCGAGACGCCGATCTTTATGCCCGTTGGCACCGCTGGAACGGTGAAAGGCATTACTCAACAAGATTTGAAAAATGATGTAAAGGCTGAGATCATCCTTGGCAATACCTACCATTTGTATTTGCGTCCGGGAATGGATACGCTCTACAAAGCAGGCGGTCTGCATCAATTCAATGGTTGGGACCGTCCCATTCTCACCGATAGCGGCGGGTATCAAGTTTATAGCCTTTCTGAAAATCGAAAAATCAAAGAAGAGGGTGTGACATTCAAATCACACATCGACGGGAGCAAACACGTTTTCACCCCAGAAAATGTGATGGATATTCAACGCACTATTGGCGCGGATATCATCATGGCTTTCGATGAATGTCCGCCTTATCCCTGCGACTTTGAATATGCAAAAAATTCTTTAGGTATCACGCATCGCTGGTTAGACCGCTGTTTCAAAAGACTTGACGAAACAACGCCGCACTATGGCCACGATCAAAATCTATTTCCGATCATTCAAGGAAGTTGTTATGCTGATTTGCGCAAGGAAAGCGCCGAATACATCGCTGCAAAAGGCGCTACAGGCAATGCTATCGGAGGTTTGAGCGTGGGCGAACCACATGAAGTAATGTATGAAATGACAGACTTGGTCTGCTCTATTTTACCAAAAGAAAAACCCAGATACCTCATGGGCGTAGGCACTCCTGCGAATTTGCTAGAGTGCATTGCTTTGGGAGTAGATATGTTTGACTGCGTGATGCCCACGCGAAATGCGCGAAACGGTCAACTCTTCACGTGGCAAGGCACCATGAATATGCGCAATAAAAAATGGGAAAATGATTTTTCTCCGCTTGATGAAGAGGGCGACAGCTTCGTGGATTCCTTTTACACCAAGGCGTACGTGCGACATCTATTTGCGGCTGAAGAACTTTTGGGCTTACAAATCGCCACCATTCACAACCTCAATTTTTATTTAAGATTGGTAAAAAAAGCGAGAGAAAAGATAATTGAAGGTACATTCGCACAATGGAAAAATGAAGTTGTTCCACGTCTTTCTCAACGCCGGTGATCAAGAAGCTCGATATATATATTATTAAAAAATTCTTAGGCACATTCTTCTTTATGATATGTGCTTTCGTAATCATTTTAGTGGTATTTGATATCAGTGAAAACATTGACGACTTCGTAAAATCGAAAGCGCCATTTTGGAGAATTGTGGTGGAATATTATTTCAACATGTGCCTCTATTTTGGCAATCTTCTGAGCTCATTCATCATCTTTCTCACCATCATTTGGTTTACGAGTAAGCTCGCTCAAAAGAGCGAGATCGTGGCCATTCTCAGCGGAGGCGTAAGTTATCGCCGACTTCTCCGACCTTATTTCTTAGCAGCTTCCTTATTGGTAACGCTCTCGTTGTTATTAGGGCATTTTATTGTTCCCTACTCGCAAAGCAAGAAGCTCGATTTTGAATTGGAATTTTTAAAAGAAGCGATTATTATCGACGATAAAAATCTGCATCGCGAAATAGAACCCGGCGTGATTGCTCACTTCTATCAATTCGTTCCGGCCAATAAAGGCGGCTCACAATTCTCTTTAGAAAATTGGAAAGACGGGAGGTTAACGTTCAAATTGATTGCTGCCGGTGCTAATTATAATGAAGAAAAAAATACTTGGTCCATCACCAATGCTCAAGTGAGAAAATGGGATGAGAAGGGCCGTGAGACCGTTTATTTCAAGCAACTCATCGACACCATCTTACCCATGGACATGAATACTTTTGGTTTGAGACCAGAAATGATTGGCACCATGAACTGGCCGGAATTAAATGCATTCATTGAGCGTCAAAAGCAGGCGGGTAGCGGAAAAGTGCCGCAATTCGAAATTGAAAAATATAATCGTACTGCAAGTGCTTTCAGTATATTTATTTTGACATTGATTGGAGTATCTATTGCATCGCGCAAGTCACGCGGCGGTGTGGGACTTCACTTATTTACCGCCATTGTCATTGGATTTATTTTCATTTTTATCTCACGCTTTGCGGCGGTGAGCGCAATGACGGCTGGATTGCCCGCTGCGCTAGCAGTTTGGGTACCGAATGCTATATTTCTGATGCTGGGAATTTTCCTATATACAAGGGCACAGAAGTAGAAATCTGCATTTTTTCTCGTACCGAATGTTCGTTCGGTTCATTTTCAAAAAAAGCAAATACAGCGCTACCCGAACCACTCATGGAAGCATATAGCGCCCCCATTTCTATAAAGGTATTTTTAATTTCTAAAATGCGCGGAAACATCATTCCCACGGGCGTTTCAAAATCATTCGTAACCAAAGACTGCCATTGAGAAATGGGCCAATGATTCACTTGATGAAGGTCTACGGCGGCGGCCTTTGGTGTAATCATACTATAAGCCTTCGGCGTGCTCACATGAATGCCTGGGTGAACGATTGCGATGTAAAGCGATGGGAAATCAATGTTCATCGCCACCATCACTTCTCCCCTACCAGAAACAAATGCGGGGGAATTATCTATGAAAAATGGACAATCGCTTCCCAATTGAGCAGCGTATCTTTTCAAAACATCATTTTCAATTTTCAATTCAAAAACCTCATTGAGACCTTTGAGCATAAACGCTCCATTGGCGCTGCCACCGCCAAGTCCAGCGCCTGTTGGCAATCGTTTCCACAATTTCACTTTCACTCCACCGATGCCAAAATCTTTTTGCAAAAGTCGATATGCCTTTACCACGATATTATCTTCCACATCGCCATCAATGGGTGTGCCGATGACTTCCAATTGAATGTCATTATCATCGCTGATAAGCACCTCTAATACGTCGCACCACGGCACGGGAAGGAATAAACTTTCAATATTGTGAAAGCCATCTTCGCGCTTGGAGGTAACGTAAAGCCCAAGATTGATTTTGCAATTTGGAAAAAGAATCATGACTCCCAGTATCCGAAATTCTTGAGGCGATTCACATCATTGCGCCAGTTTTCGTCTACTTTGATAAACATTTGGAGGAAAACTTTTTTACCGATGAAAGACTCCATGTCTTTTCTCGCTTGCGTTCCCACGCGCTTGAGGCTGCTGCCTTGGTGACCGATGAGGATGCGCTTTTGCGATTCTCGTTCGGTCATTATCAGCGCGCGAATGCGGGCGATTTCTGGTTCATCGATGTATTCTTCGATCATCACCTCGCATGAGTATGGGATCTCGCGCTCGTAGTTCATGAATATTTTTTCACGCACTATTTCGGCGCAGAAGAAGCGCTGCGTACGATCGCTGAGTTCGTCTTTGGGGAAGTAAGGCGGCGACTCGGGCAGCATATCGATGATCTCAGTGAGCAATTCTTTCACGTAGATTTTTTCGAGTGCTGACACTGGAAATATGCGTGCCTTGGGAAGCAGTTCTTTATAAATATCAAATACCTTATTCGAACCTTCATTTCCGACCACATCAAATTTATTGAGCACTACAAAAACGGGGATATCTGTTTTTTGAATGCGCTCGAGCGTAGCTGCATGGAGCAAGTTTTTATCGGTAGCATCGATGACGAGTAGAATGAGATCGGCGTCCACGAGGGCGTTTCCGATGGTTTTCATCATACCCTCGTGCAGTTTGTATTTTGGGTCGAGCACGCCGGGCGTGTCGCTATATACGATTTGATAGTCGTCGCCATTGAGGATGCCCATGATGCGGTGGCGGGTGGTTTGTGCCTTAGGGGTGACGATGCTGAGTTTTTCACCCAGTAGTGCGTTCATCAGGGTTGACTTGCCAGCATTGGGATTTCCGATGATGTTTACAAAACCTGCTCTATGATTTTTCTCCAAAATTATTGGGTTAATGTTGTATTGTACAAAATTAGTGTATATTTGCACCCCCCAAACGAAAGGGGGGCAATTATTTGAGATTGCGGGGTGGAGCAGTTGGTAGCTCGTCGGGCTCATAACCCGAAGGCCACAGGTTCGAGTCCTGTCCCCGCTACAAAAGAAAAAAGCGAAGCAGATGCTTCGCTTTTTTTATTGCTCAATATTGAATGATTTATGTGACCTCGAAGGGAATCGAACCCCTACCTAGAGAACCGGAATCTCTCGTTCTATCCATTAAACTACGAGGCCAAAAGGTGGCGCGAAGTTATACATGAAAATCATATAAATATTCACAAATATTCCAATCCATAAACATGAATAGGATATTTGGAAAATGATGTTCTTCTTTGCGGAGTAATTGCGAGAAGGATGAAGAATATTCAAGAAATTTTAAAGGCTTCTTTCGGGTACGATAGCTTTCGTCCCCTGCAAAAGGAGATTGTGGAAACGATTCTGAGCGGTCGAGACACGTTTGTATTAATGCCCACCGGAGGTGGCAAAAGCTTGTGCTACCAAATACCCGCCCTGGCTCTTCCGGGTGTGACCATTGTCATTTCACCACTCATCTCATTGATGAAAGACCAAGTGGATGCTTTGAAAACGCATGGCATCGAGGCAGAGTTTTTAAACAGTTCGCTCTCATCGGCAGATACCGATCGCATCGTGAAAAAGTGTACTTCAGGGGAGGTGAAAATCCTATATGTCTCTCCAGAAAAGGCATTGGCATCGGCCAATTTTTTACTCCGCTCCTTGCCTATCAGTTTGATTGCGATTGACGAGGCGCACTGCATCAGTGCATGGGGTCATGATTTCCGTCCAGAATACAAAGAACTGCACCAATTGCGCGCTTCGCATCCGAATGCCACGATGATGGCGCTGACGGCGACTGCTGATCGTCTTACTCAAAAAGATATTTTAGAAACACTGGGACTGCGCGAGCCAGAAGTTTTCATCTCCTCTTTCGATCGCCCAAACATTTCTCTTTCGGTGAAATTTGGGATGAAGGCAAAAGATAAATTGTCAGATATCGTTCAGATATTGAAACGATACGAAGCTGAAAGTGGCATTATTTATTGCACTTCAAAAAAGAACACGGAAGCGCTAGCCGGCGAATTGCAACACCTCGGTTTCAAAGCTGCATTCTACCATGCTGGTATGAGTAGCGAGGATCGCAATCGCGTGCAAGAGCATTTTATCAACGATGACATTCAAGTGGTATGTGCCACCATCGCCTTTGGCATGGGCATCGATAAGAGCAATGTGCGATTTGTGTTGCATTATAATTTGCCCAAAACCATTGAAAACTACTACCAAGAAATAGGTCGTGGTGGTCGCGACGGCGGCACATGCGAAACCCGCTTGTATTATTCACTCGGAGATGTCATATTATTGAGAGAGTTTGCCATGAGCAGTGGCGCGCCGGGGGTGAATTTGGAAAAGTTGACCCGCATGCAAGAATATGCGGAATCACGCATCTGCCGAAGGAAAATTCTACTCAATTATTTTAGTGAAAATCTTCGCGAAAACTGCGGCAATTGCGACGTTTGCAAAAATCCGCCTGTGCATTTTGATGGCACTCAAATGGCGCAAATGGCAATATCAGCCGTCTTGCGCGCCGCGCAAATAGAGCAGCTCGTTACTGTTTCTCAATTAATTAATTGCTTGCGCGGAAGTCATAATGCAGAAGTGGTGGAAAAGAAACTCAATACCATCAAGACCTATGGCGTTGGCAAGTCCACGTCGTATGCCGATTGGAATCATTATATGATGCAAATGATACAATTGGGAGCATTGGAAATTCTTTATGAAAAAGGAAATACGTTGCAAGTCACTGCATTCGGACAGATGATTGTGAAAGGCCAATTCACGCTGGATTTGATAAAACAAGAGGTGGAAGTAGCTGCGAAAGAGACCAAGGAAAAACGTAAATCCATATCAAAATTCATCGATGAAAAGAGTGATCTATTTGAAACATTGAGAAGATATCGCAAAGTATTGGCAGACCTTGAAAACGTGCCTCCGTATATTATTTTCAACGATGTGACTCTACATGAGATGGTGGAAAAATTGCCATTGACCCGTGACGAAATGCTTGAGATCAGCGGAATGAGTGAGGGGAAATATGAAAAATATGGCAACGAATTTTTGGATCTGCTTGTGAAATCAGCTCCTCCTGTTTACAAGACAAGAGTACCTGTGGATCAAGCTCTTTCTAATGACAATCTCGCACGCTATATGGAAGAACTTCAAAAGGCTGGTGCTTCTGTGAATGCGACTTTGATTTCAAAATTATTGTTAGGAAGCACCGACGAGAAACTCAGTGAATTGCGTGATAAAGTGAGTTTTTATGGGATTATAAAAGATAGTTTTAAGCCGAAAGAACTATTTGATAAAATAAAGCCTTACGTCGAACCTGTGAAAAAACAAATCGACGAGGAAAAAGAAAGAAAGTTGATAGATGCTTCGAATAAGGTTTTGAACTACTACAGCAAAGAGTCTTTGCGACTCAGTGACCTGGAGGAGTTCAAGGCCAAGGCCGAAAAAATCTTTGAATCCGAGCCTGTGGTAGTTGGCGTTGAAACACAAGAAAAGGAGTTTCAAAGAAGTGGTAAAAGATGGGCCGACGGCGAAGCCAAATTGCTACATGACATGGTACAATTGACCAACAATATGAGCGATCTACAACAGGTATTGCAACGCAGCGAGCGCAGCATTCGTTTCGCCCTTTTATCTATTACTAAAGAAGGTTAATAGGATTGTTGGTAATTGAAGATTTTATCTATCTTGCACCATACTTAACCAAATTAACGGATGGCCTTAAATTCATTTTTTTCATGGGTAATAAAAAAGCGCATTCACCAGATTGAGCTTTTTATGAAGTATCCTGTGGAGGTACAAAATGAATCATTTCAAAAACTCGTTGATGAAGCAGCGCTCACTCGCTTCGGCTTAGAACATCGTTTTTCAGATATTAAAAGTTTGAAGGACTTTAAAAGTCGGGTCCCCATTCGCAATTATGAGGAATTCAAGCCTTATATCGATCTACTCCGTGAAGGAGAGCAGAATGTGCTTTGGCCGAGCAAACTCAAGTGGTTTGCAAAATCATCAGGCACCACCGATGCGCGCAGCAAGTTCATTCCTGTTTCAAAGGAGGCCCTTGAAGAATGTCATTACAAAGGCGGTAAAGATTTATTAGCCCTTTATTACTCTCAAAAACCGAATGCGAAAATTTATGATGGAAAGTCGCTTGTGATGGGCGGTTCAACAAAAATTAATTCATTCAATGAAGAGGGATATACGGGAGACTTATCGGCTATCATCATTCGTAACCTACCCATTTGGGTTGAATTAAAACGCACGCCTTCACGCGATATCGCACTGATGGATAATTGGGAAGAGAAGATTGAGGCGATGGCGAAAGCTACCATGGAAGAGGATGTCAGCAATATTGCAGGTGTGCCCAGCTGGACGCTGGTTCTTTTGAAGCGAATATTAGAGATAAAAGGAACTGACAACATCAAGGATGTGTGGCCAAATTTGGAACTCTTCATGCATGGTGGTGTTAGCTTTAAGCCATACAAAGCGCAATTCGAAAAAATCATTCGCGGCGGTGATATGCACTACATCGATACTTACAATGCCAGCGAAGGATTTTTTGGAATACAGGATCGATTGGGTTCAGACGACTTGTTGTTGATGCTGGACTATGGAATATTCTATGAGTTCATGCCGATGTCTGAATATGGCAGCAAGAACCCACGTACCGTTGGCTTGAATGAGGTAGAAATAGGAGAAAATTATGCATTGATTATTTCCACCAACGGAGGTTTATGGAGATATCTTGTTGGTGATACTGTAAAGTTTACTTCGAAATATCCTTTCCGGGTACAAGTGAGCGGACGCACTAAGCAATACATCAATGCATTTGGAGAGGAATTGATGGTTGAAAATTCTGACTTTGCAATTACGACGGCAGCCCAGAAAACGGGAGCACTCGTTTTAGATTATACTGCGGCACCTATTTTCATGGGCGACGATGCGCGCGGAGCTCACGAATGGGCGATAGAGTTTGAACAAGAACCTCATTGCATAGACACATTTACCAAAGAATTGGATAGCGCTTTAAAATCTGTAAATACGGATTACGAAGCCAAGCGCAGTTTCGACCTCAATCTTAAATCGCCCGTGGTGCGATCTCTTCCGAAAGGAACGTTTTACGCATGGCTCAAACAAAATGGTAAATTGGGAGGTCAACATAAAGTGCCTCGCCTCAGTAATGAGCGCAAGCTATTAGAAGAGGTATTGAATTTGCAAGCAGTGCAAATATGATTTCCATTGCCCTTCTATTCTTGATTCAAGGATTCACCTTAGAATCTTCTTTCGATGTGAATGCTTCGCAGTTTGCGATGGATCAGATAGGTCATTATTATTTTATAGAAGGCCGAACCATTGAAAAGCGTGATGAGCGCGGAAATTTGCTTTTTAAGAATAGCGAATTGGATTATGGAAACATTCACTCCATCGATCTGACCAATCCTCTTCAACCAATCATTTTTTATAAAGAGCAAGGCAAAATAGCTTTTTTGGATAATACGCTGAGTTTGCAAGGGAGCATTATTGACTTGTTCGATTATGGTTTTGGACAAATAGAATGCATGGGCGGCTCGCGAGGAGACGCCTACTGGTTGTGGGATGTGAGCAGTACCGAGTTGGTGCGTGTGAACCGGCAATTTGTGAGACAAAGCTCATCGGGCAATCTCTCACAAATGTTAGGTCGAGAAATTCATCCAACCCAGATTCAAGAATCAGGAAATAATCTCTACGTGACCGATCCAGCTTACGGAGTCATGATCTTTGATATTTATGGCAACTATCGCTCTTCTATCAAACTTCAGTTTGATGGATACGTACAAATTGAAAATGAAAAAATCGTATACACGCATCAATCACAACTCAAAGTGATTGGTTCGAACAAGATTGATGAGATGAGTTATGATTTGCCGAAAGAGTGTGGAAGCAAAGTTGTGTTTTTTGCTAAGAAGCTGCATAGTCTACACAATAAGCGGATGCAAATATTTGTGATGTTATAATTACTAACATCTCTTCCTATAAAGGATATTCTTTTTTACTTTGCGCCTTTCTTTATTTGACCTAGACAAATTATGCATATCGCCATCGCCGGAAATATCGGATCCGGTAAGACTACTCTTACCACTCTACTTGCTAAGCATTACAAGTACCAACCCCACTTTGAAGAAGTGGATGATAATCCTTATTTAATAGACTTCTACAAGGATATGCAACGTTGGTCGTTCAATTTGCAGGTATTCTTTTTGAAAAGTCGCTTTCGTCAACTGATCGAACTCAAGAAAAATGCAAAGAAAATCGTGCAGGATAGAACGATCTATGAGGATGCATACATATTTGCGCCCAACCTACACGCGATGGGTTTGATGACCACTCGTGACTTTGAGAACTATGCAGATTTGTTTGGTGTAATGGATGAATTCATTACTCCGCCAGATTTATTGATTTATCTCAGAGCGTCTGTTCCAGCTTTAGTAGAAAACATTCAAAAGCGCGGACGCGAATATGAAGAGGCAATTCGTTTAGATTACCTCACACGCCTCAATGAGCGCTATGAAGCGTGGATTAGCACCTACAACAAAGGAAAGCTCCTCGTTATCGACATCGATAATAATAAGTTTCATGAAAAGGCCGAAGACCTCGGCAAAATCATCTCCGGCATCGACGCCCAGTTAAATGGACTGTTTAAATAGGAACAAGGGAGTTTGGGAACAAGGAACAAGGAACAAGGGAGTTTTGGGAACAAGGGAACAAGGGAACAAGGGAACAAGGAACAAGGAACAAGGGAGTTTTGGGAACAAGGAACAAGGGAACAAGGAACAAGGAAGTTTTGGGAACAAGGGAACAAGGAACAAGGAAAAAGGGAGTTTTGGGAACAAAGGATAGAGGGTTCAGAATTCAAAGTTGATTTTAATAGCCTGCCCATTCATGGGCAGGTTGGGGGAAGGGGCACAAGGGACAAGAAAAAAAATAATCATAAATAAAAAATGACGATTGTCAAACTAAATAAGGTTGCCAATCGTCATTTTTGTTTTATTTCGAATTCCGAATTCTGAATTTAGAATTCTTCCCGATAGCTATTGGAACTAGTCACTAAAAAAGTCCCTCCGTCGCTTCGTCTCTCTTCTCTATTTCTTCCCTTTCAAGTCAAGCGTGATGAGGAAGTTGTCTTCGATCATCTTATCGCCGAGGTCGCTGAAGAATTTAGCACTACGGAATTTGATATCGTATTGTGTTCTGTCAATTGCGAAGCCACCATTCACTTTAATCGTATTATCGTCTGTTGGAACTAACAGCAAAGAAGCTGTAATTGGTTTTGAAATTCCTTTGATTATAAGATCACCAGTTACATCGAACTGATGCTTATTCTTTGCATTTGCTGACTTAAAAACAAACTTTGCATCTGCAAATTTTGATGTTGCAAAGAAGTCATCGCTCTTGAGGTGTCCTTCGAGTTCAGCCTTAGCGTCACCAGAAAGGTCTTCAACAACCAAAGATGGCATATCAATGAGGAATTCACCAGACTTGATAGCGCCACCAGCAAACTCAATTTTTCCAGACTTTAACTTGATGCTTCCATTGTGTTTGCCAGTAACCTTTGCACCTACCCAGCGAATAGTTGATTCGTCAGCAGCAAACATATACACCCCATCGTTGGCAGCGGGAAGGTTGAGACCATTCGCTGCATCCATCTGTTGAACGTTTACTTTGCTTGTATCCAAACCAGCACGCGCAGCTACCAAGCATTTTTGGAAATCAGCTTCAATTTTTGAATCTGCGCTTCGCAATTCTTGACATTTTGCAATGCTTTCTGCACTTGGGCTTCCCTTCACAGATTCTTTAGCGCATCCGCATGCATCCAATGCCGCAGAGGTGTTGGTCGTGCCACCACCACACGCATAAAATGCGAGCGCAATGCAAAGACCGATATAGAGAATTGACTTATTCATTATAAATTATTGTTTTTTTTCTGCTTCAATTTTAGCCTTTTCAATTTCCGTCATAGGACGAATTGTTGAAGATGTTTGGCTTTGGTCTTTACCATTTACAATTTTAGATGTGGTAAAAGTTTCTTTCACCATGCCATTGCCGAGGTCAAGAATTTCTCTCACCGTCGATTCCTTTTGTGAATCGACTGCAGTTTGTTCGGTTTGATTGCGTTTGCCATCGGCATTTTTCTTTTCATCAGAATGGCCAAGAATTGGTGCGATTGTCAAACCAACAAGACATGTCAATTTGATGAGGATGTTCATAGAAGGTCCAGAAGTATCCTTGAATGGATCACCTACTGTATCGCCTGTTACAGCGGCCTTGTGAGCATCAGAACCTTTGAAGGTCATTTCACCATTGATCATTACACCCGCCTCGAAAGACTTCTTAGCATTGTCCCAAGCACCACCAGCGTTGTTTTGGAAGATGGCCCAAAGCACACCAGAAACAGCGACACCAGCCATGTAAGCACCGAGAGCCTCAGCACCCATGGTGAAACCTATGATGATTGGAGAAATGATGGTAATAGCACCTGGCAACATCATTTCGCGAAGAGCAGCCTTAGTTGAGATTTCAACGCACTTGCCATATTCAGGCTTACCAGTACCATCCATGATACCAGGAATTTCTCTGAATTGACGACGAACTTCCATTACCATATCCATAGCAGCTTTACCAACTGACTTCATCGCAAGAGCAGAGAATACAACTGGAATCATACCACCGATAAACAATGCAGCAAGAACATCTGCTTTGTAAATATTGATACCGTTGATACCTGTGAAGGTTACATATGCTGCAAATAATGCAAGAGCAGTCAATGCCGCAGAAGCGATAGCAAAACCTTTACCAACAGCAGCAGTAGTGTTACCAACTGAGTCGAGGATATCGGTGCGTTGACGAACTTCTTTTGGAAGTTCACTCATTTCAGCCACACCACCTGCGTTGTCAGCGATTGGACCGAATGCATCGATAGCGAGCTGCATAGCGGTAGTAGCCATCATTGCAGAAGCTGCAATAGCTACACCATAGAAACCTGCAAGTGCATAAGAACCCCAAATCGCAGCAGCAAAAAGAAGAACTGAAGAGAAGGTAGAAATCATACCAGTGGCAAGACCAGCGATGATATTAGTGGCAGCACCTGTTGATGAGTTTCTAACAATCGCGAGCACAGGCTTCTTACCAAGAGCTGTGTAATATTCTGTGAATGCAGAAATCAAATATCCAACTGAAAGGCCTACCAAAGTAGCATAGAATACGTGACGGCTTGGAATAGCCTTCACACCTTCACCGAAGAATTCCATATTGATTGTTTCAGGCAACATCCAATCTACAAGGAACCATCCTGCGATTGCTGAAAGTATAATGGAAGAAATATTTCCAAGATTGAGAGCCTTTTGCACATCGGCTTCTTTTGCACTGTTATCCTTAATACGAACCAAGAATGTACCGATGATAGAAGCAATGATACCTACGCCAGCGATCATTATTGGAAGAAGGATTGGTCCCATTCCGTTGAAGGCGTCGGTGAATTGAGCACCATTAGCCTCCGTCATGTCCTTGATAATATAGTTACCAAGTACCATAGAAGCTAACACGGTAGCAACGTATGAACCGAACAAGTCCGCGCCCATACCCGCAACGTCACCTACGTTATCACCTACGTTGTCTGCGATTGTAGCTGGATTTCTTGGATCATCCTCGGGGATACCTGCTTCCACTTTACCTACGAGGTCAGCACCAACGTCTGCTGCTTTGGTATAAATACCACCGCCAACACGTGCGAAAAGAGCGATTGACTCAGCACCAAGAGAAAATCCTGCGAGGGCTTCGAGAACCATTGTCATATTGTCGTAAAACACGCCACCTTCTTTCATGAAAGTGCTAACGAAAACCATAAAGAAAAGGCTAAGACCCAATACTGCGAGACCAGCCACACCCAATCCCATTACCGTACCGCCACCAAAAGAAACTTTGAGTGCGTTGGGAAGCGACGTGCGAGCAGCTTCTGTGGTGCGCGAATTGGCATCTGTAGCCACGCGCATACCGATATTACCGGCTACCGCAGAAAAAATAGCACCTACTATAAATGCTGGAACAATCAACCAACTTGTAGTATCAACGACCCGAGAAATTCCAAAAAGGGCAACAGATGCGATTACTACGAAGATTGCTAATAAGCGATACTCCGCGCTTAAGAAAGCCATGGCACCTTCTTTAATGCTCTTGGAAATGCTTTGCATTTTTTCATTTCCTGCATCTTGCTTTTTCACCCATGCCATCTTAATGAGCATGAAGATTAGACCTACAACTGCCAATGCGATTGGCACATAAATCAAATTGTTCATTTTATATAACTATTGGTTATTGGTTCAATTTTGAAACGGGCGCGAATATACAGCGCAAACGCGGACGCGCAAAATGCATCTTTGGCAACAAAAAAATCATTGGTTAAATTGGCTCAATTGCGCCGTGAGCGTGCCGCCAATGTGAGAAGCATCACAAACACACTCAGGCTCAATACCCCAGCGTATATCGTTTTTGTAGGTCGATACTCAAACATTACCAAGTGTTCCCCTTTTGCAATATTTATAGCGGGAAAAGAATCATTAAAAACATGGACTTCTACCTGCTTCCCATCCACATAAGCCCTCCACATGGGCACCCAAGTCTGCAGCAGCACTAGTGAATCAGCACTAGTCAAATCCACTCGAAAGCTTATTTTATTATGCTTTAAATCCCAACTATTAACAACCAAAGCCGAGTCGCCGC
>JBILSZ010000168.1:0-4531 GCA_044371755.1 Flavobacteriales bacterium
GCATTGTATTTTGAAAATATAAAACTGTTGTAGCCATCCCAGGCGGGCTTGGCGATGTAGATACCTTCATTGCGCCAAATGAATGGAATGTCAAAGGCGAGGCTATCCGAATGATAAGACGCAATTCTCTCGCCTGCATAAGGTGTACGTGCATCCATTAGTTGATGAAGCTTTCTATTTTCTCGAGCCAGAAGGTAATTGTTGACCATCGTGCTATAAATATTCAACTGAACGCTGAGTACGGCAATGATAATGACAGCCATGATAACATTGCGCGCCTTTGTTTGCAAACAAAGAGCGGCCAAGACTATTATCATTAATAAAGACTGAAATACAATCCTTCCTTCTAAGGCTAATTTTGGTGTTCCATCTTTGCTTTGAAACTCCTCCCAAACCTTTGAAAACATGGCCTCGTCGAGAAATCCGATGTTTTTTATAAATAAAATGAAAAAAGGAAGTGCGGTAAGTAAAATTAGAAAACGTCTTTTTTTATGCATTAACATAAAAAAATGAGCCATTCCATTAGCAGCTATCAGCATGAAGAAAGTAATCGCTATGAATCTAAAAATAGAAGGATGCCGAAAAAGTCCCATTGCTGGAAGGTGAGCCAGCCACATTCTCAAAGGGCTGTAAGCGCCCAAAGCGGCAACCATTAGGAAGACTGCCAAGGAAAAATAAAACCACTCACGCCATTTTTTTTCACTTTGAAAAATCCAAGTTGTGAATCCAAAAAGAAAAGTCAATCCCATGAAAAAATTGATCATGGAAAAGTCACTTCCCCACTCTACCCCATCTCTGGTGCCCACAGCATAAGGCGTCAGAATAGAGAGATATGCCTTTGGTGGAAATGGATTTTCCGTGATTCGCTTTTCATTGAGTCCCTCTGTGCGGGTGATATCATTATAAGTTTCAAAGGACGCCACAATGGGGAAAGCGCAGACTGCGGCTGTGGGTAACGCGCATAGAAAAACAAATTTTCTAAGTACTAGAGCAGCGTTATTTTTTTTCTCAATAAAAAATTTCTTGGTGAAAAATAAAATAGCCACTCCAATTAAAACATAAACACCAATGATGACTACACCCGGATAAGAGCCCGCTACAAACATGAAGCTCGTCAGTGCCATTTCAAGAGCATTGCGATAATCGGGCATTCTCAAAGTCTGCATTAGAGCCTGATAGACCATCGGAAACCAAGCCATTCCTATTAGAAAAGCATAGTTCTGAGCATTGCTCATAAAGATGCCATTGCTCATGAATGCAATGCCGCAACACCAAGCCACTGCATTTGTGTAGCCATGATAGCGCACCAAGCGATGCATACCCCAGCCCGCAAGAAAGATGTGAAAGCAAAATTCAAAATTGAGAGCGTACAAATCGTAACCATACACCAACGAAATGATCCAAACCACTGGATAAAGCGCACCTGTATCGGGATCAGCATGAAGCGGGAAACCTAAGTGTTGATAGGCGCTCCACCAAGGCCATTCCCCCGCATTGAGCGTGTCGCTCACATTGATGCGCCATGGTAGAAAACAATCTATAGCATCCCATTTGAGGGGATTCTGAAATAATCCTATTTGAGGAAAAAGTAAAAAAGCAAGCAAGAAATAAGCGGAGATGACCCCGATTCTAGATGCTAAAAGCTTTTGAATTTTTTCCATAAAACGAAGAAAAAAAAGAGCCCGACGTTTTCACATACGGGCTGCTTCATATTTTTAAATCATTGCTGATTATTGGTTCACATACATCAATTCCTTCGCTGTTTTCACGACATCCGCAACTTGAGGTAAAGAAGCCTCAATGAGTGTTGACGCAAAAGCAAAAGGAGTATCTGTTTGGGTCAGACGGCGAATAGGTGCATCGAGATAATCGAAGGCGTGACGCTGTACGCGATATGCGACCTCGGTGCTGATGCTCGCCACTGGCCAGCTCTCTTCGAGGATGATCAAGCGATTTGTTTTTTTCACAGAATTGATGATCGTATCGATATCCAGCGGACGAATGGTGCGAAGGTCGATTACCTCAGCACTAATGCCTTCTTTGGCAAGTTCTTCGGCGCCAGCCAAAGCAGTCTTCATTATTTTACCAAAAGAAACAATTGTCACATCGCTTCCCTCACGCTTGATATCTGCAAGGCCGATTGGAATGATGTATTCACCATCTGGCACCGTGCCTTTATCCCCGTACATTTTTTCAGATTCCATGAAAACAACTGGATCGTTGTCGCGGATAGCAGCCTTTAGAAGGCCTTTTGCATCATAAGGATTAGAAGGAGTAATAACCTTCAAACCTGGGAAGTGAGCATAAAAGGCCTCGAAGCTTTGGCTATGAGTAGCGGCAAGTTGGCCCGCCTGTCCATTTGGACCTCTGAACACAATTGGAACAGAGAACTGACCGCCTGACATTTGTAGCATTTTGGCTGCTGAGTTGATGATTTGGTCAGCCGCAAGTATGGCGAAGTTCCAAGTCATAAATTCAACGATTGGGCGCAAGCCATTCATTGCAGCACCCACGGCGATACCTGAAAAACCGAGTTCCGCGATGGGCGTATCGATGACTCTTTTAGCGCCGAATTCATCCAACATTCCTTTGGAAGCTTTGTATGCTCCATTGTACTCCGCCACCTCTTCGCCTAGAAGGAAGACGCTTTCATCGCGACGCATCTCTTCTGACATCGCTTCACAAATTGCCTCTCTGAACTGAATTTCTCTCATGTTGTTATAAATGTGGGTGCGAAAATAAGCATTCGTAATTACTTTCGCATCCCGAATACATAAAAAGCATTTCAATGAAAATACTCGTATGTATCAGCAAAGCACCTGATACCACCTCAAAAATCGCCTTCACCGAAGGAAACACGAAGTTCGATGAGAATGGCGTGCAGTTTATTGTGAACCCCTACGACGAATGGTATGCCCTCGTTAGAGCGTTGGAAATCAAAGAAGCGCAGGGTGGAAATGTTACTATTTTATCTGTCGGCGCTGCGGATTACGAGCCAGTTATTCGCAAGGCATTGGCTATCGGAGCCGACGACGCAGTGCGAATCGATGCTCCAGAGAGCGATTCACTTTATGTTGCAAAACAAATTGCAGCCTACGCCAAGGACAAAGGCTTCGATATCATCATGTGTGGAAAAGAGACCATCAATTACAACGGGTCAGTGGTACCAGGTATGATCGCCGAATTATTGGACGTGCCTTACGTACCACTCGCTACCAAGCTCGATGTAGCTGGCGGCGTGTCTACAATTCACCGCGAAATCGCAGGTGGCGAAGAAGTGGTAGAAGTAAGCGGACCTTATGTATTAAGCGCAGCAAAAGGAATGGCAGAGCAGCGCATTCCAAATATGCGAGGAATCATGGCCGCGCGCACCAAGCCTTTGAACGTAGTGTCAGCCGTAGCAGTTGAGACCTCAACAGAAGTTAAAGCCTACAGTCTGCCTGCTGCCAAAGGAGCTTGCAAATACATAGACGTAGAGAATGCAGGCGACTTGATTCGCCTCTTACACGAAGAAGCTAAAGTGATTTAACCTAAAAAAATTAAAAAAATGTCAGTATTAATTTTTGCCGATAATCATCACGGAAAATTTCCAAAGAGTAGCCTAGAAGCTGTCAGCTATGGTGCACAACTCGCGGAAAAAATGGGAGTTAAAGCTATTGCTCTTACTATTGGCGCCATCAATGGCGACGCAGGACTGGGCAATGCTGGTGCCAGCAAAGTGCTCAATGCCGCTTCCGTAAACACTACCGATTCGCAACAGCTCACTCGACTTGTGATTGCTGCGGCTACTAAAGAAGGAGCTACCGCAATTATTTTTACCCACGATATTTCAGGAAAACTTATTGCACCTCGTGTAGCTGCGAAGATGGATGCAGGCCTCATACCAGGTGCCATCGCTCTGCCCGATACGACCAATGGTTTTTCTGTAAGAAAAAATGTATTCTCAGGAAAAGCATTTGCAGACATCGAATTGAAAACTGCCAACAAAGTAATTAGCGTACTTCCAAATTCGATTGGAATATTGAGCACTGGAAACGCTGCAGAAGTTGAAGCATTCAGTGCAGATTTGGGAGCGGCAGGCATCAAGGTAAAGGAAGTGAAAAGCGAGGAGAAAGAAGGCGAAATTCCATTGCCAGAAGCTGAACTTGTTGTGTCCGCAGGCCGCGGATTGAAAGGTCCAGAGCATTGGGGCATCATCGAAGAGCTTGCGAAATCTCTCGGAGCGGCCACCGCATGTTCACGTCCTGTATCTGATATCGGATGGCGTCCTCACCATGAGCACGTGGGACAAACAGGAATCACGATTCGTCCAAACCTATATATCGCAGTGGGCATCAGTGGTGCTATCCAGCATTTGGCTGGCGTGAATGGTTCGAAGACCATTGTGGTCATCAACAAAGATCCGGAAGCTCCGTTTTTTAAGGCCGCTGATTATGGTATAGTAGGTGATGCATTTGAAGTTGTACCCAAACTCATTGAAGCTGCAAAGCAATTCAGTGCAGCAAAATAGACATTGAAGATAAAAAGAGAT
>JBILSZ010000139.1:0-5646 GCA_044371755.1 Flavobacteriales bacterium
CATGCGATCCTTTGCTGTGGGCTGGGCACAATAATCCCAGAGAATTTCGCGAAGAAAGTCAAATTCTAAATCCCTTATTGTTTGATCATCAAAATGATTCATAATCGTATGCAAAGCTATGATTAGCGCGGTGATTTAACACCTTTCTGGCTCAATAGTTCTTAGTTTTTTAAAAACCCATTTTATTCTCTCTCCAATGTTCATAATCCCTTGGCACTAACGACCACGATGAACGCTAGATATTTGATCTTTGGCATCAAGAAAAATGTCCCATGAAAAGGAAAATCCTTCGTTTTTTCAAGAATAAATACACTTTGTCTTTGACTATCTTCCTTTTGTGGATATGCTTTTTCAACAACATTGATTTGTTTTATGTCATTGAAAGTCGTGTTGAGCTGTATCGTATCCAGCGTGATGTGAAGGATTTGGAAAAAAAGAATGAAGAACTTAAGATCTCATTGGAAGACTTGAGCAACAACAGCGCTTCTTTAGAAAAATTCGCCCGAGAAACGTACTACATGAAACGCGACAATGAAGAAGTTTTTGTCTTCAAAGAAAGAGGCGAATAATTTTTTTATAAAAACAAGTCGATTAGTCCTTCGGGTGCCTCTACCTCCACTTTTTTACCTTCATTATCGATTTTTTTGATAAAATCTTCGTGCAGCGGAAGCAAAATCATTTTTCCATTAAAATCAATTTCTAGTTGCGGATTTCCAGCTAGCTCAAGGATTTGATGAACTGTTCCGATATTTCCTTTCAAATGATCAATCACCTCGTATCCAAGTATCGATCGCAGCTCTAGTCGCGTTTCGTCAGTTTCTGAAAGATCTTCTTTGAGAATGAATATCTTGGCCTTCACCAATGATTTGGCTTGGTCTTCAGTATCGACACCTTCAAGTTTTACTTTAACCGTTTTGTTTGTTTTTGAAGACAACGTTTCAACGAAGTAAGGTATGATTTGTCCCTTTACTTCAACAAAGATGGATTCCACTTCTTGATAGTCATTTAGTACCTCAGTATCGAGGTAGGCGGTAAGTTCACCTTTATATCCGTGGAGTTTGGTAAAATATCCGAGTTCGTGAAGTTCGCTTTTATCTGGAGTCATGGAAGATGATTTAAGAAAAGAGGCTGCCTCTTTTGGAAGCAGCCTCTTTAAGGTAATCTTTTTTGGAAGTATTATTCAGCGCTTTCAGCAGCTGGAGCGTCAGCCGCAGGGGCTTCTTCGGCAGCAGCAGGAGCTTCTTCAGCGGCAGGAGCGGCTGGTGCCTCTTCGGCTACTGGAGCTGGTGCAGATGCGGCAGCCAATGCTTGAAGACGTGCTTCATTCACAGCCTTTTCAGCCTTAAGGGCTGTGCTCTTTGCATCTTCTTTACCTTTTGACAAAGAATCGCGCTTCGCTTGAATTTTTGCTTCTTTTGATTCTCTCCAAGCAGCAAGACGTGCGTCTGCTTCATCTTGAGTCAAAGCACCCTTAGCAACACCCTTGTGGAGGTGAAGCGCAAACAACACACCGCGGTAGCTAAGCATAGCACGCATAGTGTCAGTTGGCTGAGCACCATTTTGAAGCCATGTAAGCGCCTTCTCGTTGTCGAGGACGATTGTTGCCGGGTTGGTGTTTGGATTGTAGCTACCGATACGCTCAATGTATTTACCATCACGTGGTGAACGAGCATCTGCGGCAACGATGTGGAAGAATGGTTTTCCCTTCTTACCGTGACGTTGAAGTCTTAATTTTACTGGCATTGTAGATTGTTTGATGGGTCCGAAACCCGGTTAACAATTATTTAATTGGGCGGCAAATATACAAGGAATTATTTAATTAGCAAGGTTTTATTGATGCAAAAAAAGACCGCCCTAGTTTTGATGCAGTCCTTTTTGTAATGTTAATGCCTAAAAAATGTTGACTCCTTTTTGTCACTGTTGCCCTCCCATGTTCCCGTTCTTGTTCCCGTTCTCGTTCTCGTTCTCGTTCTAGTTCCCGTTCTCGTTCTCGTTCTAGTCCTTGTTCCATTATATTTGCTCTGTTTACCGCCCTAACGAATGAAGAAGCAGATACTTTTTGTACTTTTTACAATATCCTATTGCGCTGCAATGGCGCAGTACACCACCAATCCACTGGCCGATAAGAAGTGGGTGAACGTGGCGGCGGGACTTTCCAATATGGACAATATAAGTTGGACCGCTGGGGCCACGGCCTCCTTTCGCGGAGATGTCATCATCACTTCTGCTCGCTTTGCGTATTCCCAAGAATTAATAGAGGCTGCAAACGACTCGGTCTTTTCACCAAAAAATAGACTGGTCGAACTTGGTATGATGTGGGGTGAAGGTTATGGCGGAAAAAATTGGTACGTATCCGCTGTAGGTGGAATGGGACTCAATGTGCGTTTTTTTGGTGATGATGAAGAAGATTCCGACGCCGTAAGACGACTCACCGCTGTCACCATAGGAGTCCCTGTGCAAATTGAATTTGGTATCTTTATGACAGAAAATATCGCACTCACTTTTAATGGTATCGCAAACTGGAACTTTAGAGAACCCTACGCCGGCGGACAAATGGGGGTGACATATCGCGTCAAGAAAAAATGAAATCAGATATTCAACATATCGAAGACATTACTTTGTTGGTAGATACTTTTTACAACAAAGCCTTCCAAGAACCTCTTCTCGCGCCACATTTCGAGGTCATGAACTTCGAAAAACATAAACCTCACATGGTGTCTTTCTGGGCTTTCGTACTCCTTGATCAACCGGGATACACCACCAATGTTTTTGACAAACACACTCATCTTAAAATCGGTAGAATACATTTTCAAAAATGGGTGGAGATTTTTCATCAAACTGTAGATGAGCTTTTTGTTGGTGATAAAGCCAATAACGCCAAACTCCGTGCTTCCTCGATTGGTTGGACTTTCGGTGAGAAAATGGAAAAACTTCAAACCAAGACTGACCAATGAATCGCAAGGCGTTCTTAAAAAAATCTGCTTTCGCGGCTGGAGGTTTGTACTTCCTTCCACACTTTCTTTTGGCTTGTAAAAAAGAAAATCCTTTTAAAGAATTAAAATTTAAAGGTTCGGTAGGTATTGTAGGCGCCGGAGCCGCCGGACTTTATGCGGCCTATTTGCTCAAACAAAATGGTATCGATGTCGAAATTTTTGAAGCCTCTGATCATATCGGTGGTCGCATCAGATCACTGCAAGGCTTCACAGATTTCCCTATTGACCTTGGCGCCGAAGAAATCCACGGCGAACGAAGCATTTGGTATGATGCAGTTCGCGAAGCCGCACCTGAATTCATTTCCGCAGATCTTGAAGACATTTATTTTTTTAATAATGTAAAATATACCGGCAGCGAATTTGAAAATTCACCCGAGTATGCGCAAATTTCTGCACTCATAGATGCCATCGCAGATTACAATGGAAGCGATATTACAGCACTTGCTTATGCTAATGTGCAGCAGCTCCCCGAAAGCTTGATTCCATTTTTTAATGCTTGGGTTGGAAATGAAAATGGTACCGATATTTCTCGCATCGGTATGACGGGTCTCGCACAAGCAGAACGCGAATGGCGCGCAGGAGAGGAAAATATCATGATGCGTAATCGTGATATGCACAGTGTACTTACGCAAGTATTCGCCTCTGCAATTCCAAGTGTTCGGCTCAACAAACCAATTACCAAAATAGATTATCAAGCGGGCAAGGTAGTTTTGACAGACAATGAGGAAAACACCTACACCAAAGATCGTGTGATAGTGACTTCAAGTGTAAAAGTATTGTTCGATCAGTTGATCGAATTCATTCCAACGCTGCCTTCATTGCACCTGCAGGCCATCTCAAATATTGGAATGGGTGCGGGATTCAAATTGATTCTAAAATTTCAGCAACCTTTTTGGCCAACAAATACAGGTAGTATTTATATCCCCGGACCGGTGCCCGAATTTTGGGCTACGGGTGATGGTGGTCGAAGCGCGGCAAACAACGTTCTTACAGCTTTTGTGCATGGCGCCTATGCCGAAAATTTATTGGCAGATGTGGCCACACTCGTGCCTTCAGTGCTCGCTTCATTGGATGCTTGTTTTGGTGATAATATTGCCACAAATACTTTCGTCGATCATCATTTAATGAATTGGGGAGCGGAAGAATATATTCGTGGTACATACTCCTTCCCTATCCCTGGTACTTCCAATGATGCAAGGATGCTTTTAGGAAAGCCGGTCAATAACAAAGTCTATTTTGCTGGCGAGGCTTGTGGACGCAATGGTCATCACGGTACTGTGCATGGTGCGCTAGAATCAGCGCTGCATGCGGTAGAAAAAATTCTTCAAACTCCATGAGGATTTTCATCGTCACTTGCCTTCTTATGTACACCCAAATTTTAAATGGGCAACTTTCCCTTCATCTGGGGCACAATTATTTGCGCGCAGAAGATTGGGACAAAGTGATGCATTTCTATAATTTTTCCAGACCATGGCAAAAGGACGAACTAACGCCGCTCACACATAGTTATGAAGTGCGCGCTGGTTGGGTGTATAGATGGAAAGCCATCAAAAGTCTTTATGTACATCCTCAAATCGGTTTTCGTCAGTTCAATTCCTCGGCCATCAACAACAAAGAAGAACTATTCGTGCGACTCAGGCAATATTCCATTCAGTGTGATGTTAATTTTAACCCAAGAGCACTTTTCAAAAATGTAAGTGCCGGACCACTTGGCACGCGATGGTTTTTGTATATCAGTCCATCGGTACAAATGTGGAGACCTTATGTGGAACAAGCTGGAGAAGCGTTTTATAGAGATGGTGATGAAGAATATATTCCCGCGAATTTCAGTTGGAGCATTGGTATGGGAACAGGATATAGAGCAGCGATGATTGCCAAGCAGTTTATCATTACTCCTAAGTTTGGAGTGCGTTTCACTCCCAGAGCTGAATTAGATGATTTGGTATTCGCCGTGCAAGGCGGCAATGCAATTGCAATGACGAGCGAACAAAAAAACTTATGGTTATTTGAATCAGGCATCGAAATTGTTTGGGTTTTTCCAAGAACAAAATCGGGCAAAGGATATACGAAACCGTGTTCAAACTGTTGATATGAATAGATTAGTGCTGTGTGTTTTTGTACTTTTTACTATAAGTGCTGCTGCGAGACCGTTACCACTTTTGGAAGATTCTTTAGTTACTTATTATGGAGAATTAGCAAAGAGTAAAAATGACTCACTGAGTGAATCATTGAGCTCGAAAATTCGCAATCTTCTAGTGGAAAGTTTTGATGAAGATGGTGTTTTTGATTTTCCATTTAATCGCTTAAAATTTTCTAAGCTCCAATCAGAAGACGGACTTGTACGCATCTTCAATTGGAATCAACCTTTTCAAGACGGCTCGTTCAAATATTATTGTTTGCTGCTTCGAAAGCACCCTAAAAAGCAAACTGTAGAGTGGTTTGAGCTTAAAGATTATCAAAAAGAAGTAGATAAAATTGAAAACAAAATTCTCAACGCAGACAAATGGTTGGGGGCATTGTATTATGAAATCATTTCTGTAGACTCAAAGAAAAATGATACTTATATCGTGCTCGGTTGGGATGGTAAAGACGACATGACTACATGCAAGATTGTGGACGTGATTGAATTTTCAGGAAGCAAGGTTCGACTTGG
>JBILSZ010000010.1:0-49175 GCA_044371755.1 Flavobacteriales bacterium
TCTTCCCCGGTGCTATGGGCAATCAAAAGCGACTCATATTCGAATACAGCAATGAAGTGAGCATGTCTGTGAAATATTATCCTAAAAAGAAATGTATTGTGGTGGATCACTTAGCGCCAAAAAGCTCGATGATGACAGGAGTATTTGCAGACTATGGACCAGACGGTTCATACGACCTTTATCAATACGAGAAAAACAAATGGATTTTGTATGAAAATATTGATATTAGTGAGTTTGCTAAGTCTGATGATCGTCCGTTTGTAGATCCCCGAGCACCGCAGCGGAGAAGGAGATAATGCATTTACCTTATCTGCGATTCGGGTGAATTCTCACCTCGGTGGCGCCATAACCATAGATATGATAAGGTGCATCCATGAATTCGCAATGGGGATAATATTCGTTTAAAATCCTTCTAATCTCTTGCCTTAAAACACCCTGCCCCACTCCGTGGATGAATATCACGCGTTTCACTTTTTTCTCTTCAGCGTTGCGAAGCATACGCTCGAAGTGTTCTAACTGATAGACTACGATATCACCATTGGTCATGCCCCTTTGGGATTCAAGCAACTCATGCGCATGAAGATCCACCTCCATCCAATCTCCTTTGCCTTTTATCTCTGAGCCTTGTTTGCCTTTATAAATAGCTTTGAAATCTGCATTGGCTTTCTTTACCATTTCAGCATCAATATTGCGCTCGAGCAAACTAGCAAGGTCGGGGTTCACCTCTTCGTATTTTTTCAATTCCTTGTCGAGCGGCACCACATGCACCAGCTCTCGCACCTCATGCTCGTAGGCAAATCCAGTGCTATCCTCTACTAAAGCTATATTGGGAGATGAAAAAGAAAGAATGATTCCTTCTCCCTCATCATTTAAAAAACGAACCCTATCACCTACTTTAAATTCTCTTGTCATAACTTAAGGTGCCAGACGATTGATAAACCAATCAAAACTGGCGTCAACTTTATAAATTAAGCGATCGTGCAAGCGACTAGGTCTGCCTTGCCAAAATTCAAAATAGTGAGGCACTATTCTAAAACCACCCCAATGTTCGGGGCGTGACACCGTACCTCCGTCAAACTTTTTAGTAAAGTCTACCACACTTTGCTCTAATTCTTCTCTGGTGCGCAATACAGAAGACTGCATGCTTGCCCATGCTGCTATCTGGCTTTCACGCGGCCGTGAAGCAAAATATTCATCGCTCTCTTCTTTTGAGATTTTTTGAGCCACACCATGAATTCTGATCTGTCTCTCAAGGGTATTCCAAAAGAAATTGACGCCTACCTTGTTATTGTTTTCAATCTCTTTTCCTTTTTCAGAAAGATAATTGGTAAAAAAAACAAGCCCATTTGGGTCAAAACTTCTCAATAAAACAATGCGTGTATTTGGAAAACCGCTTTCATTGATTGTGGTGATGCTCATTGCATTGTAATCCTTGATGCCATCTCTGCGCGCATCCTCGAGCCAATATTCAAATTGATCCCAAGGTGAAGGTGAGGCTTCATTTTCCAAAAGAATATGTCTTCTATATTCATTTCTTTCGGTAAATAAATCGTCGTTTAATCGTCCCATTCGTTTAGTGTTTAGGTGCAAATATAGCAGAACATGGATGTCCTTACGAAGGCTAAATTTCGTATTTTTCGCGACATGAAATGGATTAAACGCATCATTTTGGCGGTTTTATTTTTAATCGTCGCTCTTGTCATTTTCGTCTTTTATAAAGGCAATTCTACCGCACCTCAATACGATGGTCAACTCGATCTGGATGGTCTTAATGAAGCTGTGGTTGTAAAATATGACCAGACAGGTATTCCACATATCGAGGCTAAAAACAAAGCCGATCTTTATACGGCCTTTGGGTATGTGCATGCACAAGACCGACTATTTCAAATGGAATTGTTGCGCCGCGCAGGCAGCGGTCGCTTGGCAGAGATCATAGGTGAACCAATGATTAAAGTGGACAAAATGTTTCATACGATTGGTTTGCCGCAGTACGCTCAAGAAAGTGCGGAGGCTCTCAAGAAAGAAAAAGACTCTCCAATGTTTCAAGACATCAATAATTACCTCAAGGGAATCAATGCATACATTGCTAGGGGTGAGTTTTCACCGGAATTTATGTTGATGGGCTTTGAGCCTAAACCCTTCACTGTCGAAGATTTATATGCGATCACAGGCGCCATGTCATTCAGCTTTTCTCAGGCACAAAAAACAGAACCTGTCATTTCTGCCATTGCAACTGCCTATGATTCGACTTACCTCAACGACATTGGATTGTGGCATGATGCGTCAGAAGGCTTTATTCCCAATAATTTTCCAGATAAAAAAAATCAAGAAATAGATAGCACTATCATGTCATTAAGTGCACTGTTTCAAGAGGTGCATGAGGCACTTCCCTTCAGTCCACTTCAAGGTTCGAATGCTTGGGTAGTGGGTGGAAAGCGCACCAAAAGCGGTGATGTAATGTTCTGCAATGACACACACATCGGTTACCTCGTACCGCAGACATGGTACGAAGCCTATCTCACCTGCCCTGACTTTGAGATGTATGGACACTTTATGGCTGCCGTTCCTTTTGCGCTAGTTGGTCGCAATGCCGACCTCTCGTGGGGTTTGACAATGCTCCTCAACGATGACATGGATTTTTATTATGAAAAAATAGAAGGCGACAGCGTTTATTACCAAGGCCAACGTACAGCAATTGAAACAAGAGAAGTCGAAATAGAAGTCAAAGACGCTGAAAATGTAAAGTTCACCATTCGCTCTACGCCGCATGGTCCAATTGTAAACGATGCCTTTGATGGTATTAGTGCAGACGAGCGCCCCGTATCCATGCGCTGGATTTATACAGAAAAAGAAAACAAAACGGTGCATGCATTTTATCAAATGAACAATGCGAATGACATAGAGGTGTTTGAAAGCGCATTGCCTTTGATCCACGCACCGGGACTCAGTATCAACTATGGCGACAAGGCGGGCAATATCGCCTGGTGGGCATGTGCTCAATTGATTCATCGTCCTGATTATGTCAATTCTTGGACGATTCTAGATGGAGCGTCTGGAAAGGATGATTGGAAGGGATTCATTGATTTTAGGCACAACCCGAGAAGCATCAATCCAGAAAGAGGTTTCATTTACAGCGCGAACAACTGGCCTGAAAAATTTGATTACGTCGTGCAGACTGCTCAGGGCAATATGAGTGTGGACTCGGTTTGGTATCCTGGATATTACAAACCAGAATACCGCGGTGACCGCATTACCAAGCTTCTTTCCTCTCGAAAAGATTGGGATATGGAAAGCATGAAAAAAGTAATGACAGATACCAAATCGGATGCTGATGAAACAGTAATGTTGCGATTCAAAACGATATTGAATAAAGTCATCGACTTCAACGGTGACCCACAATACATTCCATACAAAGAGCTCTGGCCGTGGGACGGACAATATTTGCGCGATGATTATCGCCCCACATTTTTCACCAAAATGCTCTATCACTATTTGCATGGTGCGTGCGCCGATGAATTGGGAGAAGAAGGTTTCAAAATGTTTTTGACCACGCATCAAATTCAACGCGCCCAAGGTGTGTTGATCGAACAAGAAAACTCACCTTGGTGGGACGATGTAAATACGAAGGATAAAAAAGAAACACGCGCAGACATTATAAAAGCAGCATTTGACAAGACTTTGAATGAGCTCAATGATCAGTTTGGAAGTAATCCTAAAATTTGGAATTGGCGAAAAGCGTGTTCTTTAGAACTCAAGCACCCATTGGGTGAAGTAGCCATGTTGCGTCCATTTTTCAATGTCGGTCCGCAACCAGTAGATGGTGGTAATGAGACCATTATGCAAAGTGGATTTTTGCTTAATGAGACTGGAGAATACAAAGTATTTTTTGGTTCTCAAATGCGCATCATTGTTGATTTTTCAGATGTTACCAGTGGTATCAACATGACTCCATGTGGTCAAAGCGGACACCTCTTTAGCAAGCATTACAAGGATCAATTTGACCGCTATTGCAACAAAGAATTTCGTCCACAATACATGCGCAAATTGTTTAATGAAGAGGCCGAAGATGTACTCATGCTTCAACCCGTATATCCTAACTAATGAAAATCGGACTTATCAGTGATACACACGGATACCTCGACAGTAAGGTATTCGATCACTTTGCAATGTGTGACGAGATATGGCATGCAGGCGATGCAGGTAATTTGCAATTGTTGGATGATTTAGCCGCATTCAAACCTTTGAGGGCGGTATTTGGCAATATCGACGACCATCGAGTGCGCGCCGCACACCCAGAACATCAACGATTTACTCTGGAAGGAGTAGATGTTTGGATAACGCATATTGGCGGGAGGCCTGGCAATTATAGCACGCCGGTAAGACCCGTTTTAAAAAGCAATCCTCCCAAGCTCTTCATTTGTGGTCATTCTCACATTTGCTTGGTAAAATACGACAGCACCTATTCTATGCTTCACATGAATCCCGGCGCGGCAGGTAAACATGGATTTCATAAAGTGCGCACGCTCCTTCGATTTGATATCGAAAAAGGTGAAATAAAAAACTTAGATTTAATTGAGCTCGGACCGCGAGTTGGACTTTGACAAATCGGAACGATCTTGATAACCAAATTCTTGTTCAGATGCAAGCTCAGGACCGTTGTACTCCCCATTTTTAAGGACTGTATAAACCATCCAGATTACCAAGAATGGACTGAGCACAAACATAGATGGTGTGAGCCAACCCATAGCTGGTGAATGTGCGAAAATGGTGTAGATCAACAAATAGATAGACACCGAAATGACTGCGACATTTGCTTGCTTCATTCCTATAATACAACTTGAAAACATCTTTGTTTTCAGTATTCTAAATATTGTTCACAGAAAAATTTTCGAACTAAAAAGGTGTTGCGATGTTTGAAACGTAACAAGTCAAAAACAATATGATCGCAACAGTACATCGTCAGGCCAATTTCAATAGCGCGCATCGCATGCACAACAAAAATTGGAGTGATGAAAAAAATAAAACGTATTATGGAGCCTGCAATAATCCCAATTATCATGGGCATAATTACAAACTGATTGTAAAAATAACGGGTGAGATAGATCCTGAATCAGGGTATGTCATTGATATGAAGAAAGTAGGCGACCTCATCAATGAAGAGGTGATAGAGCGTTTTGATCACATGAATCTGAATATTGACTGCTCAGAATTTGATAATATGACCACTTCCTCAGAAAACATTGCGATGGTGATTCATCAAAAGTTGCGAGCGAAGATTGATCCCAAGTTTAAATTGAGCATCGTACTTTACGAGACGGAGAAAAATTTTGTAGAATTTTCCGATCAGTAATGTTTTAATTTCGTGACGAAAAGTTTCGTCCGAAATATTGATCACCGATAGAGAAATAGCCATACAGCTTATGGAAGCATCGTTTGACGGCAATCCTGCTGTATATTTTTCTATTGGAGAAGGAAAAAATTACTTAAAAAAAAGAAAAGCGCTAGCAGAATTTCTCACCGACTACAGCATACTGCGCAAAGGGCTTTTTATTTCATCCAATAAAAAAGGAGTGATTTGTTTCTACAGCTCAGAAGAGCATATTCCCTTTTTTCAAGAAATTATTTTAGAAATAAAACTACTTTTCAAAGCCGTGGGAATATGGCGTTTGCCAAGGGTGATTTGGAGGAGTTTTTTAGTAAAAAAACAACAAAGAAAAATCGGCGCTCATCTTCACTGTTGGTATTTAGGAGCCTCCACTGAAGGAAGAGATTTTACCACGGCCAATGAATTGAAAGATATCTTATACAAGGCTTCAGACCGCTTACAATTACCAGTGCTCGCGGAAACAACTATGACCCAAAACAACAGAGTTTACGAGCGCATGGGATTTAGCACCTATGCCACTGTCGTTGTAAGCGGAATGACAACCTTTTGTATGATTAGAGAGCCAAAAAAATCAATAGAGAACAGTAGCACCCGCAGCTTTTAATTGGCGAGGACTCAAGCCAAATGTGTTTTTCAAAGCTGCGCTAAAATTGCTGAGGTTTTCATACCCGAAATCGAGATAGATATCGCTTGCTTTTACTTTTCTTGTTTCAAGCAACTCCTTCGCACGTTGAAGTCTTTTCAATTGAAAATACTTACCTGGTGTGCAGCCATATTTCATTTTAAATCTCCTTTTGAAGGTAGATAGGCTCATGCCGCAGATAAACGAAAGCTCTTCCAAACTTAAGTTGCTAAAAGCGTGACTCTCTACTATTTTTTTGAATCGGATATCGGATGATTTCCAGATAATACCAGCGAGGAAACTGCCAAAACCGGGTACGTTGTCATAACACCAGCTAAGAAGTGTTTTGAACTCCTGCTTTAATTTTTCTGGATGCTCATTCATCTGTGGTTGCTGGATGGCATTCAGAAAATCATAGACTGAGTCATTTTTTGTGATGACGGTGTGTCTTGGATTCAAATCGTTTTGACTACTCGCGTCAATCACAATACTTCTTTCCTTTAAAAATTCTGTTATTACAGCATCTTCAAAAAAGAAAAGCAATGATTTGAAATTGCTACTTCCCGAGGCTGTGCGCTCTTGCATAATGCAATTGCCTTTGCTAATAAAGAGCACATCACTGCTGGAGATTTGGATTGCCTCTTCGTTTACAAAGAGTTTTTTAGAACCTTGGAGTACAAAGCTCACCACGTTCTTAGTCAGTTTTACTTGGTTCAAGGTACCTACATTGTTAGTCTCGTAGATTACGTATGAAACGTCGTTTACAATGTTGTTCTGATTTACAACAAAGTCGTTTGGAACTACTTGTGCACTCATAGTAGGATGGTTTTTGTGATATGAAAGTTAAACACGAATAGGTTGTTATTGTTCACAAGCTTAAACAAAGTTGTCTTTTATGTGTGTTATCAAGGGTTTCGGGTGATTTTTTTGTTAAAATTCAGTAGTCTTGTTTAACCTATTAATGAAAAAAGGCCTCGAATTCGAGGCCTTTGTTCACTGTATTTGATACAATTATTCTGAATATAGCGTTTGGACGGGCACTCGAACTCCCTCTTTATACCCCACAATAAAGGCATCTGAGAAGCCTCTTTTTTGAAGTGCAAGCATGGCTCGTTCGGCTTTTTCATAGACAGTAAACATACCTATACAATAGCGTGTAAACCCTTTGGGGGTGACTTCAGAGTAGAGTGGTTCGAGCCCATTGAAAATTTCCACGTCAACTGCTTCTCTAAAAGCTCCTACTTGAACCATATATAATTTCCCAGAAGGAAGCGTATTTTGGAGTATTCCTTCGGTAGATACATATACGATTGAAGTGCCCATTTCAAACTGATCCAAACGCAGCGGTTCCAAAAGTTTTATCTCAACTTGTTCTCGAGCGATCTCAGTAGTTGTGCTGCCCGTTACATTCTCTCTGTTGATTTTGTCTTCAGGAGCTAATGTGGGTGACGACTTTACCACGACCTCTTCTGCTGCTATAACCGCCTCCGCAACGGCTTCGTTTTCTTTTACCACTTTAAATTCTGTTCTTCTATTCAGAGCAAGTTGATCATCCGAGCACGAAGTCTTTATCGCTCCTTCGCATTTACAATCATTGATTGGGAGATCTTCTCCATAGCCTCTATAGCGAAGTTGATTGGCCGTGACACCTTTTGAAATCAAATATTTCACTGTGCTTTGAGCTCGCTTAGACGAAAGTGTTGCATTCGATGCGCGCGAGCCGCGACAGTCTGTATGCGCGCCACACTCGATCACAAACTGTGGGTTATTCAATAGAATATTCGCCACTTTATCCAGTTCATTCGCCCCTTGTTGGGTAATGTCCGCTTTTGCTGATTCAAAGTAAATGGGCTCGAGAGACAACAAAGACGCGAGGTCATCACCAATACCGATTTTATTTAAAGATAGATCGGCCGCCGTGTTGAGATCAAAGCTGGATCCATCAGTATTGAGTTTCACTCCATTTATTTTCTTGGGCGCATAACCTGTCTTTTGAAGTTCAATATTGATGCTATTCAAATCTTTGAACTTTTTTAAATCTAAGGCCTGTGCAAAGTTTCCGCTCCTATTTGTATAGACGGAGTCACGAATATCACCTGCAATAAATTTCACCAACACATTTGAAATAGGTTCCTTGGAAGTCTCCTCTACTACACTACCTGCTAATTCATAAGTAGTATTGGGTGAAAGAGAAAGGGTCTGACTTATCGTTCTGAAATATGCATGCTTGCCTCCTGCATAGTTGATTTGAGCTTGTTTGTAGCCATCAGCGATGATAGTGAGCGTTCCACCATTTGCTTTCGCTGCTATCATCCCAGCGTCATCTGTAGTGAGTTGTTCTGAAGGCACACTAGTCAGGTCGTATTGAGCCTTCAAACTTTGGCCTCGCAATACTTCCAACATTGCTTCATTTTTTATCGTCACCTCCCAGCCGCCGGCGAGTGAATTGGGGATAAAAACGCTGTAGATTTCATCATGACCGTCGCGATTTGTGGAGAGATAATATTTCCCATCCAAATCTGGCGCAGGAATAAGATGAAAATCATCCATTGTAGAATTGAGCGGCATATCCAAAAGACGTGGGTCTGTCCAAATGCCATCACGTGTGAGATTGGACACATATAAATCCAGACCACCATATCCCGAAGTTTTGTTGGATGCAAAAACCAATACGCTATCCGTCAAAAACGTGGGATACACTTCGTCGAACTTGGTATTGATATTTCCGTTTATGGCAGCAGGTTGGTCATACGAACCGTCATCATTTCTTTTCACGGCGTAAATATCCATTCCGCCTTTTCCATCTGGTTGGTTGCTAGAATACACCAACAAATTCCCTTTGGGATTAAGATAAGGATGCATATAAGAGGAGGCATTGTTACAGAATGGAGGCTCGGTTGCTTTTGAATCATTCAGCGTGGCAAGCTTTTTCTCAAACAAACTAACTCTCGGTGCATTCTTTCCCTTAGATGGAATACTTCTATTGAAATACATGAGTCCTAACTCTTCACTTAAAAATACAGGTCCATCGTGCAGTGTCGTGTTAAGAGCTGCAAAGCGATTTGCTGCACTACCCGCAGTATCTACGATCTGAAGAAAAGGTTTATTCTGCCATTTGAAATTTGATTCAATAGAATACTCCTCTCTGTTGTTGGACATGAAATAAATATTGCCAGCATAAAAGAATGGAGTCATCTCATCATTGCGCGAATTGAACGCTTCAGGATAAACTTTAATCTCTGCTTCAGGTGACTTGACTAAAGGATTAAGATAATCATTGATCGCCTCTTCCATCCCCGCAGCGTGGGTTGTGGCCGCCAAGTTGGTCGAGGCTCCGAGGTTACCTGTTTGCTTGAGCACTTCACAGTAGATGACTTTGTCTTCTTCATTAAAACTCTCTGAAGGGATCTTTGCAAAGTTTTCTGCTGCTTTATCCATCTTAAGCATTTTGAAATAGCTCAATGCTAAACGACGATTCTTTTCAACATTGTCGCCTTTGATGGCCTCGCATACTTCTACGGCCTGAGCATAGGCCTTTTCGTTATAGAGACGTTCTGCATATTTGAGCTTCTGCTGAGTGCCGCAAGAAGCGAATAGGAGAACTATTACTATTAATCTAAACAACTTCATAGGGGGTGGTATTTGATCAATAAAGTCTTGGAGAAATTTGTGTGCCTTTTGGTCCCATTGTAAATCGTAATAGAACTTCATGTGTATGACGAGCAAAAACGCCCAGATCGGTAAGCTCACGGTCATAAGCATATCCCAATTTCACGTAAGGATGCACTTGACATTCGAGCATTGCTACAAGTGCATTGCTTGAACGATATCCCACACCAAGGCCGATGAACTTTTTGTAATATGCATTCACATTCAAATCAAAATTGATTGGCGCACCAGTGGTGTGACGTATCAAAACACTTGGTTTAATATCAATCATTGGATCAGCGGCCCAAATATAACCTGCGTTATATAAGAACTGCGGCACTTCTAATGCTTGCTGACCTCCTGTGATTTCTGTAGCACTCAGATCATTATTTAAAATGGAAGGAACTGATATTCCAGCAAAAAACTTATCCGCGTAATAAAATACTCCGGCACCGAAATTAATTGTCGACTCACTTAAGTTTGCAGCAAACGTTGGATCGGCAGCGTTGTCTTGGCTGTGTTGTACACGCGACAAGCCAATATTATACTGCGAATAGTTTGCTTGAAGTCCAAAAGCAAGTTTACTGTATTTAAATTTCAAATGATAAGCACCAGCTAATGAAATAGTATTTCTATCCATTACGCCAATTTGATCATTATTAAATGAAATTCCTGCACCTATTTTTTCTTGCATAAATGCCTTGTGCACGTTGGCCACAATGGTATTGGGAGCACCATCGATGCCCGTCCATTGTGATCGATAGAGCACGTTGGCATTGATGCCTTCGGCAGACCCAGCATAAGCGGGGTTAATAGCAAGACCATTGAACATATACATGCTGTATTGTGGGTCTTGTTGTGCGGCCAACTCCAAGCTGATGAAGCCAACCAAAATCAATAATATATTTTTCATGTTCTTCATCTTATCTCCAGAGTGTTATGTATCCTACTTGTTCTTCTGTTGCATCGCTAAGCTTGATGGTGTAGAAATAAGTTCCTGCGGGCAGATCACCTGCAAAAGGTCCTTCGGTACCGCGGCCATCCCAATCATCAGCATAGTTTGATGATGAATAAACGAGTGCGCCCCATCTGTTGAAGATTTGCAGATTCACCACTACTCCACTTTTCACGCCTTCAATCACGAGGAGGTCATTGATTCCATCACCATTGGGCGATATACCTTCTGGTACAAATAGTCCACAAGCATCAGCATCAAGATAATTTGGTGTCCCATCATTATCACAATCATCTGGTCCGATACCGTCACCATCATAATCCCATTCTACAGAAGTGAGCAATCCGTCGTTATCATCGTCAGTATCGATGTAATCTGGAAGGCCGTCACCATCGGTATCATCGACTGGTGTGCCGTCGCCATTTACATCGTTTTCCAACTCATCATTCACTGTGTCGCCATCGCTGTCGAGATCTTGGAAATCAAATGCGCCGTCGCCATCAGTATCCACTGGTTCGAGGCCGAGAGGCTCGATGCTATCTTCTACTCCGTCGCCGTTTACATCCACGATTGGACCTTCGCCATAATAACCATCGCCATCAGGATCCGAACCACCCGCTTCGATCACGTCATTGATGCCATCGCCGTCGCTATCACTATCAAGGCTGTCAACGATGCCATCATTATCAGTATCTCCACCATTGGTAGCGGTTGCATTTTCTACTGTATCCAATATACCATCATTGTCATCATCGAGGTCATTTCCGTCGTTAACGCCGTCACCATCAGTATCAGCGCAGTTGCCTTCGGTAAGTCCTTCGTCGATTTGTAGATCACAGTTGTTATCAATATTGTCACACACTTCTTCAGCATCAGGATTGATTGCATTGCTGTTGTCGTCGCAATCAAGATCATTGTCTACATATCCAAATGGTTGTGAACATGCGCTGATTGTTTCAGTTGGACTTCCATATCCGTCACCATCAGCATCGATATAGAAATCTGTGAATGTGGCATCTTCATCGATATCCAAATCACAGTCATCATCATTGCCATTGCAGATATCCGTTGCACTTGGGTTGATAGCACCGTTAGCGTCATCACAATCTCCACCTACCGCTACATATCCAGCCGGTTGTGTGCAATCTTCGATTGTAACAGTGTCATCTCCGAATCCATCACCATCAAGATCTTGATAGTAAGTGGTCAATGTGAGTCCGCCATCTATTTCTGTGTCACAGTTATTATCAATACCATCACAGATGTCTTCTGCAAGTGGATTGATGTTTTCATCTGCATCATCGCAATCACTATCGTTATCAACATATCCAACTGGAGCAACGCATGCTTCGATGCTATTGTTGATATCACCAAATCCGTCACCATCAGCATCCATCCAGAATGTTTGATTGGCAAGACCTTCGTCAATGACTTCATCACAGTTGTTGTCAATACCATCGCACTGTTCGGGAGCACCAGGGAAAGTAAGAGAATCAGTATCGTCACAGTCATCAGCACTGCCCACATACAATGGAGGTGCAGAACAGGCAATGATAGTATTATCAATATCTCCAAATCCGTCGCCATCGTCATCGAGGTAATAGGTATTCTCTGTTAATCCATTGTCGATGACCACATCACAATCATTATCCAATCCATCACACAACTCCACTGCACCTGGGAAGCAATCGGGACAGCCATCATTACAATCAGTGTTGTCAGTGGTATAACCTACTGGCTGAGCACAAGCGGTAATCGATGTATTGATATCACCAAAACCATCTCCATCAGCATCTGCATAATAAGTATCTCCACCCAATCCTTCGTCGATTATAAAGTCACAATTGTTGTCTAATCCATCGCAAAGTTCTTCAGCTCCTGGGAACACTGTGTTATTGAAATCATCGCAATCGTCTGCATTATCAGCATAGCCAATTGGAGCAGAACAAGCCGTAACCTCAGATTCCGTAGTACCAAATCCATCGCCATCCAAATCTTCGTAGTAAACATTAAGAGGAAGGTCTTCGTCAATATCCAAATCGCAATCATTGTCAAGATTGTCGCAGATCTCGATAGCACCAGGATTTACATCGCTATTGGTGTCATCACAATCGGTGTCGTTGCCTACGTATCCATCAGGAGCTACACACGCCGAAATAGTGTTGAGCGCATCACCGAAGCCATCACCATCAACGTCTGCATAGAATAATGAACCTCCCCCTAATTCGTCAATAAGCAAATTACAATTGTTGTCGATTTCATCACAGATATCAATCGCAAATGGATTGATGAGTGCGCTTGTGTCGTCACAATCGGTGTTATCAGTAACATATCCGGCTGGAGGCGTGCAAGTGAATATTGAGTTTAATGGATCACCGAAAGTGTCTCCATCATTATCGGCGTAGTACAAAATACCAGCACCCTCATCGAATTCAAGGTCACAATCATTGTCCAGCCCGTCACACAATTCTGTTGCTCCAGGATAAACTGCGTTATTCGAATCATTACAATCGGTATTTTCAGACACAAAACCTAATGGAGCTGTACAACCAAGTGCAGTGACATTGAGGTCACCAAACCCGTCACCGTCGCCATCAAAATAGTAGGTGATGAAAGCGCCTTCGTCAATAGCGAAGTTACAATTGTCGTCTGCATTATTACAGATCTCAGCAGCACCAGGATTAATAGCACTATTGGTATCATCACAATCGGTATTGTCTGATACATAACCTGCAGGTGCAAAACATCCAATGGTTGTTATAGCATTATTTCCGAAACCGTCACCATCTGCATCCTGATAGAATACATCAGTTCCATTTTCATCAATATCAAGGTCACAGTCATTATCGACATTATCACAAACCTCTACTCCAAGTGGATTATTGCTTGCACTTGTATCATCACAATCGGTATCATCGAGTACAAATCCAGCTGGCGCGCTACAAGCAAATGCAGTTACCAATGGATTTCCGAAACCATCACCGTCTGCATCTTGATAGAAGGTCAATTGTGCACCTTCATCAATAAGGATGTTACAGTTGTTGTCTATATTATCACAGAGTTCAACAGCGGCAGGATTTAATGCGTTGTTGGTGTCATCACAATCGGTATTGTCTGCAACAAAACCTACTGGTGCTGTACAAGCTAAGACCTCTACTGAAGGATCACCGAATCCATCACCGTCTGCATCGGCATAGAATGATAGATTGCCGCTCTCATCAATTGCAAGATCACAGTCATTATCAAACCCATCACAAATTTCAACCGCTCCTGGGAAGATTGTATTGTTGGTGTCATCACAATCGGTATTGTTTGCTACGAAACCGGCAGGCGCGCTACAAGCGAGAATTGTGACAGCATTATTACCAAAGCCATCACCATCCGCGTCAGCATAGAAGGTCAATTGAACGCCTTCATCAATAAGCGTATTACAGTCGTTGTCCAAATTGTCACAAACTTCTGTGGCTCCTGGATTAATGGCGCTGTTTGTATCATCACAATCGATATTGTTTCCTACAAAGCCAGTTGGAAGCGAGCAAGCTAGAATTGAGACTGCATTGTTACCAAACCCATCACCGTCGGCGTCTTGATAGAAAGTAAATCCTGCGTCTTCGTCAATTGAAATATCACAGTCATTATCTAGACCATCGCATACTTCAGTTGCTCCAGGGAATATAGCGTTGTTTGCATCATCACAATCGGTATTGTCAGCTATAAAGCCTACTGGTGCCGTGCACGCAAGAACGGTAACAGCATTATTACCAAAACCATCACCATCAGCATCGGCGTAGAATGTCAATTGAACGCCTTCATCTACCAATGTATTACAGTTGTTGTCGATATTATCGCAAACTTCTGTTACACCAGGGTTGATGGTGTTGACAGTATCATCACAATCGGTATTGTCAGCTATAAAGCCTACTGGTGCAAAACATGCGAGAACCTCCACTAGTGGATCTCCAAAGCCGTCGCCGTCTGCATCTGCATAGAAGGGCGAGCTTCCATTTTCGTCAATGTCTAAATCACAATCGTTATCAAAACCATCACAAATCTCTATCGCACCAGGGAAGATAGTATTGTCAGTATCGTCACAATCAGTGTTATCAAAAACAAATCCAACTGGTGCGCTACATCCTAGCACTTCAACAGCTGCATCTCCGAAACCGTCACCGTCTGCGTCTGCATAAAAAGAGAGATTACCATTCTCATCAATATCTAAATCACAGTCGTTGTCGAATCCATCACATACTTCATTAGCTCCTGGGAATATGGTGTTATTGGTATCATTACAATCAGTGTTGTCTGATACAAAACCTACTGGAGCGGTGCAAGCAAGAATGGTAACAGCATTATTACCAAAACCATCACCATCTGCATCAGCATAGAATGTCAATTGAACGCCTTCGTCTACTAATGTATTACAGTTATTGTCTGCATTATCACACACCTCCGTTGCTCCTGGATTGATTGCAATGTCAGTATCATCACAGTCAATATTGTTTCCAACGAAACCAATAGGAAGCGAACAAGAAATGACAGATACAGCACTATTACCAAAACCATCACCGTCGGCATCTTCATAGAAAGTAAAGCCAGCACCTTCGTCGATCGAAGTATCGCAATCATTGTCTATACCATCACAAACTTCGGTAGCTCCGGGGAAAATGGCATTGTTGTTATCATTACAATCGGTATTGTCTGCTACAAAACCGGCAGGCGCTGTGCAACCTTGTGTTGAGATCGTATTATTACCAAAACCATCTCCATCTGTATCTTGATAGAATGTGATCAACGCACCTTCGTCGATTGTTACATCACAATCATTATCCAATCCATCACACAATTCAACCGCACCTGGGAATACAGTATTGTTAGCATCATTACAATCTGTATTGTCGGACACAAAACCAGCAGGTGCCGTGCAAGCCAATGTGGTGATAGCGATATTACCAAATCCATCACCGTCTGCATCGCGGTAGAAAATCGACTGCACTCCTTCGTCAATCAATAAGTCACAGTCGTTATCAGCCAAGTCGCACAATTCAGGTGCACCTGGGAAAATCTGAACGCGTATATCATTACAGTCTGTGTTGTCTGACACGAATCCTACAGGAGCCGTACAAGCTTGAACACTCACTGCATTATTACCAAATCCATCTCCATCAAAATCTTGATAGAATGTAGAAAGTACTCCCTCATCAATGGCAATATCACAATCATTATCTAGGCCATCGCACAATTCAATAGCTCCCGGAGCAACTGTGTTATTGGTATCATCACAATCAATATTATTTCCAACAAATCCTACTGGCACGGAACAAGCTAGAGAAGTAATAGCATTGTTACCAAATCCATCCCCGTCTGCATCTTGGTAGAAAGTCAACAATACACCTTCGTCTATAGAAGTATTACAGTTGTTATCAACTCCATCACATACTTCTGCAGCGGCCGGATTGATAGCATTGTTGCTATCGTCACAATCTGTGTTGTTTGCAACGAAGCCTACAGGCGCGCTGCAAGCCAAGGTTGGAACTGCTATGTTTCCAAAACCATCTCCATCAGAATCTTGAAAGAAAACAGTTTGAACGCCTTCATCAATAGAAGTATTACAGTTGTTATCTACACCATCACAAACTTCTATACCTGCAGGATTGATGCTTGGATTGGTATCATCACAATCGAGATCATTCGTCACAAAACCAGTTGGTAAGCTACAATCCAAAACAAAGTTTAAGGCATCACCAAAAGTATCACCATCCAAATCTGCATAATAAGTAGTTTGAACGCCCTCATCGATGTCAAGATCACAATCATTGTCCAATCCATCGCACAACTCAGGTGCGCCGGGGAAAACCAAATTGTTATTATCATCGCAATCACCTCCACACGAAGTGAAGCCATCATTGTCTACGTCAAACCCTTCATCGATCGCAGTATCGCAGTCGTTGTCAACACCATCGCAGACTTCAGTAAAAAGATTGAGATTGATTATTACGTCGTCGGTTGAAATCGGACAAGGACTGTTGTCGATTGTCCAACGCAATATATATGTACCTCCTTCCGAGGCGCTAAAAGTGGCAAACAAATCATTGGGATCAGAAAACGTTCCCGTGACTGGACCACTGACTTGTGACCATGAAGAAGGAAAACCGCCTGAGAAACCAGCGAATAATGTTGTATTAAGGGCACATACAGTTTGGTCAGGTCCGGCGTCTGCGGTGACTTGCGTGTCGGTAAATGCTATAGTGACTTGATCGCTTGTAAATGGACACACTCCATTAAATACCAACCACTGGAAAACGTAAACACCATAAGCAGATACACTCACGTTGGAGTTGGCGTCGGTGCTATTTTCAAAGGAAGCTCCACCTGGACCTGAAACGAGAAACCAAGCTCCGTTTCCATTGCTCGGAACAGTAGCTTGCATCATCGTAATTAAATCGCACACCACTTGATCGGGACCAGCGTTGGCTGGGGCTGCAGGAGCAAAAAATGTAATGGTCACTACGCTTGAAGAAGGCGGACAAGTACCATTGGTAATCCTCCATCGAAAAGTATAGCTTCCTTGCAATGAAACCGTGACGCTCGTATTTCTTAAATTGGCGTTCGCAAAAACGGCAGTGCCAGGACCGCTAATTTGTGTCCAAGTACCTGTGCCTATTACTGGATTATTTCCATTGAGTGTGGTAGAAAGACCACAAGTGAACGAGTTAATCCCCGCATTCGCCGTTGTTGGATTTTGGAAAATGGTGACTGGTATTGATTCTGTCAATACACCTGTATCAAAAGGTGCATTGATTTCTGTCGCTCTCACCGTGAGCGTGGTTGAAGCAGAAATCGTACTGCTTGTCAAAATGATGTCGCCCCCAGTACCAACTACCGCCGAACCCGTAGGGGTGCCGGCATTAAGAAGTTGATAAGAGTACCCAACTTGAGAAGCTATCACTTGGAGTGAAGCATTAAAAGGACCACAATTGCCCAAACTATTTGGCTGTAGATCCAAGTTCAAATTAGGTGGAATGACATCCATGCTTTTTGCATGACCAACCGCACTCACAAAAGTAGTGGCGATCAAAAGCATCATCAACAACCGAGATCTAAAGAAAGAAACGGTTGAGTCTAGGGTGGTTAAGCGACTCAATAACATCTTTTTAAAATTATCAGTACTATCGCAAGAGCTTCCTTGCATTAATTCCAAAATTACCCGTTTGTACGAGTGATATTGGGATTTAGATACAGTGATTTCTATGAGATGTAAACGTTGTTATTAACCATTTTTCCTTTCTTAATCAACGCGCAGGTTTCATTGTAACTTGCGATGCTTCTTGAACGTCTCTGCAATACATGTTTCAAAAAATCATCATACTAATAACCCTAATTATCTCTCCTTCATTTATTTATGGAGCTATATTCAAAGGAAAAGTTATAGATGATTTCAAAAACCCAATACCTTATGCTGAAATCTATTTTCCAAAAGATGAAAAGAAGATAACCGCCGATGAAAATGGTTTTTTCACAACTACTCTTTCTGCTGGAAAGTACACCATAGTAATAGAAGCCATTGGCTATTACTCCACTGAAATAACATTTCGTCTGTCTCCGCAAGAAACCTTAGAAAAAATAATCATTCTTGCCCCGAATGAAAGGGAACTCGCCGCCATTGAGGTAAGAGCCAACTCAAGAGACATTGCCAAAGAAGTCATGCGCAATGCCTCGGATAAGAGGACGTACTACCTCGATCAATATCAATCCATGAAAATGGATACTTATTATCGTATGTCTTTAAAAGAAGAGAAAAATGACACCACCTACTACCACAAGGACAGTGTCCCCGATCCATTGCCGCGTATAACCGAGCAATCACATCTGAGCGAAGTGAAAGCGAATATTTATAAAGATCGAAATCGCTTTAAAGAATTGGTCTACGCGAGTAATGAATTTAGTGATAGAAAACCCGAAAACTCCGGAAACGCGCAAGTATCGATGGAAATCGGTGAGCAATCGATAGTGCCCCAACAATGGCTTTATAGCAATCCCTACTTGCTCCAATCTTACACCGGCTTTACTGAATATGATTTCAACCAAAGCCTATTGGACCTTCCCAACCTGAGCGAACGGAAATTTCTATCGCCGCTCGCACCTTCAGCATCTATCAATTATAAATTCGATTTGCTTTTGATTTTTTTTAATGAAAATAAAAAGTATTATAAAATAAAATTAGAACCGATTTTCCGAACAGAAGCACTCTTTCATGGATATATAACCATTGAAGACTCCACTTGGGCCGTGACAGAAGTTGATTTATCGATATATAAATATACACTGAAATATCATGAACAAGTGTCTATACACCAGCACTACACCGAAGTAGCTCCCGATATCTTCTACCCTACTCAACGCGAGATATCGTATACTATAAAAGAAGGAAAAAATAAAATAATGGGAGCATTCCAATGCCGCAATTCCAATATTGAAATAAATCCATCATTTTCAGAAGATTTATTTTCAGAAGAAACTAAAACCTATACTGACGAAGCCTTTGATCAGGATTCATTGTTTTGGGCATCCAAACGAGAGATTCCATTTGATTCATTAGAACAGCGCTATGCATTCAGATGTGACAGCTTGCAAGCGGTGTACCGCTCACCTGAATATTACCGCGAAATAGATTCTACATATAATGCTATTCGATTTATGGATTTCATTCTTTATGGGGTCGGTTTTAAGAATAGATCTAAAAACTATGACATATTCATCAATCCACTGATAATGCAAGTGAACCCTGTAGGTATCGGTGGCTATAGACACAAACTAGGTGGAAGTTTTACAAAAGAATTTGAAAACGCATACACCCTCGAGACTACTGGTGAAATGGACTATGGATTTAGAAATAAAGACATTCGAGGGCGGGGCGGTGTCGGCTTGACTTATGTCCCAAAAAAATTCGTCCGAACGTTCATTCGGTTTGGGGATTTCTATGACATGATAAACACCTATGCTTCCATAGGTAGTATTTTTAGTCGCAGTAATTTTGTGAGAACACAAACGCTTTCCATATCACAGCGCATGGAGGTGGTGAATGGCTTGTTTGCTGAATTATCGCTTGAGTACTCCGATCAAAAACCAATCACTGGGTTATCGCTGGAGCGCTGGAGTGAACGTGTGTTTGGCACTCTCAACAACCCTATAGACTTTGATCGATATGTAAAGTCAGAGCTTCGGCTGGATATCGTGTATCGCTTTAAACAGAAATACATGATTAAGAAAAAAAAGAAAATCATTCTCGGCACAGCTTATCCCGAAGTCAATTTTGTTTGGAGAAAAGGAATACCTGGACTTTTCAATAGTGAGGTGAATTTTGATTATCTTGAAATAGGAGTAAAACATGACAAAGAACTTGGCAGATGGGGCACCGCTCAGTGGTCGTTTCTGGCAGGTTCATTTGTAAATAAAAAGAATTTGCGAATATTGGAACATCGTTATTTCCGTGGTTCCGATGCCTTTTTCTTTTCAGATCCACTGCGCAGCTTTCAATTGTTGGGTCCTACCCTATCCACTCCCAATACCTTTTTGAGAGGAAATTATTTTCATCATTTGGATGGAGTCTTTTTAAATAAAATACCATTAATAAATCGCCTTAAAATCACCGAGGCTATCGGTGCTGCTTTCCTTTCCATTCCTGATCAAAATTTCTTTCACGCTGAAATGTACCTTGGACTCGAGCGTGTGGTGCGCATTCGACGAGAATTGTTCCGCTTCGGTGTCTACGGCGCAACAGCCGACGGCTCCATCTCCAACGCCCGCTTTGAATTCAAAATCGGAGTCAACTTCTATAATACATTTACTAAGAAGTGGAGTTACTAGAAGAAGGAACAAGGGATTTTAGGAACAAGGAACAAGGGGTTTAGGAACAAGGAGTTTAGGGAACATGGAACAAAGGATTTTTAGGAACATGGAAACATGGGATTGCGAATTGCTCATTGCGAATTAGTGATTGCGAATTAGTCATTGCGAATTGATGACAAACCTCTCTGCGCCGCGCCCCTCTGCGCTACTCTGCGCCCTCCGCGCCTTTGCGGTAAAAAAAGTTGACGACTTTGCTCCGACGCAACAAATGAAAGATATCAAGTTCATTACAAAGAAGCCCGCAGAGCGACGAAGCGACTAGCGACAGAGCGACGGAGGGACGGAAGGACGGACGGACCTGCTTTTGCGAATCGCGAATTGTTCATTGCGAATTCCGAATTTTGAATTCCGAATTAAGCTTGCGCTGCACCGCGATTACTTCCGCTTCAAAGAATAATAAAACCTATCCAAATCAAACTCCACTTCACCAGAGGTGAGACGTATCTGCTGGGGGGACTTGGTGACTACGAAACGCTTGCGCTCGCCTCCATCCATATATTCTATCGGCATCTTAAAGTCAGCGTCGGTCTTCGCCCAACACACGGTCATCACATATCCTTTCGATTTCTTTTTTATGGAATAATTTAATTCGGGTAGTTGCGCTTTCTTCACATAATGCTTGAAGAATGGTCCCAAATCCATCTTTGCTTCGCGCGAAAAATATGCTACCACTTCATCATAATTAGTAGTTCTAATTTTAAACTCCTTGTCCGCCATATTCTTGATCATCGCCCACCACTGCTCATCATTATTAATGACATGCCTCAGGGTATTCAAAAAGAGCATGCCTTTCACATACATGTCCGAATGTCCTTCTTTATTAAATCCATAAATGCCTATGATGGGCGCACTATTCTCCACGCTAAACTTAAGCGCATTCACATACTTCATTGCCGATTCATAATCCCAACGACATTCAACATAGATCGCTTCTGTGTAGGTACAAAAACTCTCGTGAATCCACATGTCCGCCAAATCTTGCGCAGACACACTATTACCCCACCACTCATGCCCCGTTTCGTGAATGATGATGTAGTCAAACTGCAAGGATTGTCCGCTGCGATCCATGCCGAGATAACCGTTTTTGTATTTATTACCATAAGCTATCGCGCCCTGGTGCTCCATTCCAAGATAGGGCGTTTCCACTAAGGCATAACCGTCTCGAATGAATGGATACGGTCCCAAATATTCTTCATAACATTTGAGCATCGGTTTCACTTGCTCAAACTGTTTTTTTGCTTCTGCCAAACTGCTTGGAAGCACATAATAATCCAGTGCTAAGCTGTCTCCATCGGCTGTGATATAGAGGTCATCAAAATGGACATACTTGGCCACGTTCAGCGTGACATTATAATTGTTGATGGGATAACTGACTTTCCAATTATAAGTCGTTCTATTATCTTGAAAATTCGTCTTTGCCTCTTCCACTCCATTGCACACTGCATACAAATCGGAGGGTACCGTGCAGTGAATGCGCATGCTATCGGGCTCATCGCTATAGACTTCTTTCGTGGGCCACCACAGACTCGCACCGGTACCTTGACAGGAAACACCCAACCACGGCTGGCCATCTTTGTCATTGGCCCATGTAAATCCTCCGTCCCACGGCGGCATGCGCGCTATCTGCGGCTTGCCGTTATAATACACTAGAAGTGAATGATTGCCCAAAGGTGTTTCTAGAGGCAAGGAAATAAAAACTGCATCAAAATCTCTAGTATAATTCAATTTTGCACCATTCATCACAATGCTATCAAGTATCATATTCTCAAATAAATCCACTTGAATTCGTGAGGACTTTTCTTTCAATTCAAAAAAGATCTCATTTTTACCCGAAATACTCTGAGCCTGAAAATCCAAATCCACCCACAAATCATAATAGTGAACGTCGTAACAACTGCGCTCTAGACGCTCTCCCCCGCGCAAACTATCTTTGCGACTTGGCTTGAAATCCTTGGATCCGTAGAGCTGCGCGTTTGAAACAAGAGAAATAATACAGAAAAGAATAGCGATAAAGAATTGCTTCATAAGACAAGAATGTGAACAAATGTAAATAAAACGCTCAATACCCTTTTTAAGGTATTGTAAGGCTTCACGCTCTCCAATTTCTTTGCCACCATGAATCCAAAAGCTCCTGCAAATTGTAATGTCTCCGCGACATGTCCGTTGCACGATCTCATTCGATGCAAAAAGGACAAGTGCTGTAAAAACTGGAAGCACGGCAAGCGCTGCAAAAAGTGTCCGAAAAAATAGGTCAGCGCATTTCTATTTTGTTCCTTTGAACAATGGATATTTCGATCAATACTCCGGCGCTTCTATTCCCCGCCATCAGCCTTATCATGCTCGCTTACACCAATCGTTTTTTGGCGCTGGCGAATGTGATTCGCAATCTCCATGATCGCTATAAAAACAAAGATGGAAGTACCAATCCACTCATTTTAGCTCAAATCAGAAATCTGCGTTACCGATTGCGATTAATCAAAAACATGCAAATACTTGGAGTAATCAGTTTCTTGCTCGCGATCGTGGCCATGTATCTGATCTACGTGCAGAATATGAGCGCCGCCCGATTCATCTTTGCTTCCGCATTATTCACCTTTATCGTGTCGCTCAGCTTATCGCTGCTCGAACTTTTGAGTTCTACAAAATCTTTGGAAATTGAGTTGAGCGATATGGAAGATTTAGATGATCCCAATATATTGGAATATCTTAGAAGCAAGTTGAAATAGCCTCTACCGTTTAGCGGATTGTTTTGCGGTGGTGCTAGTCTTGGTCTATGCCTTCTCATCGCCTCGTTTCAGCCTCACCCCCAACCCCTCTCCCTTGGAGAGGGGTTGGGGTGAGGCCTACACCGAATTAAGAGAAGAAAGATTCCCGCCCGCGCAACTCTATCATAAGTTGTTTCTCAAAGTAGTATAGTGCGATTCAGTGAAGCATTTTACTTTTGAATAATGATCATTCTTGTTGGCTCGAATGACCTTCCTATGATTACATAGCAACCCGCGCCGAGTGCGCTCCAATCAGCAGTTTGAGAGACCCACGAAGCAGCCACCTTTCTGCCTGTCGCATCATAAACCTCTATCCAGTCGTTCACTGCATGATTAAAGGAAACAATACCATTGCTTGGGTTTGGTGAAATCGAAAATGAATCCGTGATTTCTGAGACACCCGAAATATTGCAATTGTCGACCTTCAATGACTCAAAAAAATCGAGTCCAAAAAGAAGTGCGAGTGGTGCGCAACCTCCGTGGTCGTATTCTCCCAAATCTACTGCCGTCACAGATGTCGATCCAAGTTCTGTAAAATTCTCCAAAGCCAAAACCGAGTTCATATAGTTGACTTGATCGTCGGCATTGCAATAAAAAAGTCTTGTAGGAACTTGTGGCGCCCAATCCATCACGTCGTTATCGGCAAGTGCTACACGCATAGGATGATTTGGATCGCTATTATAAGCTTCTATGAACGCTGGCTGCAGCATCTGCGCGGGCACAGTTGGAAAGGCATTATTAATAATCCCCATGGATGTATTGCCATCAAAAAGATCAGGAATTATCGCCGCATACTCTGGCAAGAACACCTCAGTGAGGTCGTTATAAATATTGCCATACACCTCTTGATAACTCAACACCACATAGGGCAGATAACCGGGTGTGGGATACACTTGATCGGAAGTGAGCACTCCTGCTTGAACGCCGCTGATATCATAAGGTCCGCTCATGGGAGCACTGCCAGTAATTGTAAATTCATCACCAAACTCAGTCTCAATTAGACGCTGTAGCGCTGCGGTAGCATGTCCTCCTTGACTATAGCCGAAAAGAAATAGCTGTTCGTCCCAAGTATAGCCGAGGGTGGATTGTAAATCGCGCGCAGCGCGGATCATGTCAAGACTCGTCGAAGCTTGAGAATCGGCATGAACATAAGGATGTAAAAGTGGGCTATCACCTAATCCAATGTAATCTGGCATCACGATAATGTAACCAACCGCTGCGTATAGGACTCCAATAAGCGCCTCACCGTTGGGATTCGAGGGAGCTTCATCACGCGCCGAAATGGTGCCATGTTGATAGCTGCCCATTGGAAGGGGACAGTCCAAATCTGATGGGACGCACAAGGCTCCCGAAACTTCAACCATACTTCCATCTGGATGTGGAGTCATGTATTTTATTTTATAAAAATCAACTTCGCTTTGTACTTCCAAAAGTCCAGATGGAATCCCCAAGACCTGCATGTATATGTTTATGGAAGCCTCCGTAAAATGCGTCTCTAGCGAATATTCAGTAATTTGAGTATTGCCTTTTACACTCGCGATGATGAAGAGAAAAATGCATATTCCTTTTTGTAAAAATGATGTCATATGAATTAAGGTTTTGTGGTGAAGATAAAAAAAAACCGGCAACAATTACATGTTGCCGGCAGCTCATCGCGTTTAAGTGGCGGAGTTAGAAATTATAGTGGATTTTACTTTACCAGATTTTAAGGATGAATTCTACATCACAAAAATGTGCGCAGTCAGGAATACAATTTTGTTAAAATCTGAATTTGGTAGAAAAACGACAAAAAGTGGTACGAATTTACCAAAAATTGGTATAAAGCATCATTTTTGAGGGTCGGCACAACTCTGGCAAAAGCCAATAAAGTAAAATACCCCTCCAAAAAAGAAGTACAATGAATGCAGGTACCAGACCTCGTGATGGAAGGAAAATGGAATATAAGCCACTAAAAAGACCGTGCTGAACTTGTAAACGAATATTCCACAAAAAAACCAGAATTCAACGCTTTTAGTGATAGACTCAAATATAGCAGTCATTCTAAAAAGAATGATTGCAGACATCAACGCAAGCGAAGCATTAGAAATCGTATTGAAAAAAGGTGAAACTTCAATGGGCCAGCCACTCCACCATAATTTTCCGTAAGACAATGCCCATAATGTGACAATCGCGCCGCACCACAGGAACCGATATTTTTGAAATGATTCGAAATATTTTAATGAAAAACAAATCAGAAACAATGATTCAAACAGTGAAATAACACTATGCAATAGCCATCTCAATTCGATGTCGGCGCTAACCATTGAGGGTATGTTGAAAAGGAAATAAAGCAATAGATAAACTACAAATTGTACCGATCGACGCGTAAGATTCTTTCTATAAATGAAGGCGCAGGCAGCAACTCCCGGTATCAGCATACGCGAACCTTGATCAATCAATCCGAGATAAAAGTCACTATTCATGTTCAACGCAATTCAATCCAAGAGGCGGCGGTGCCATCGGGTAATACAAGAATATTTCTTCCGGCGATATCGACAGGTGCAAGTATCAGCGATAATTGCTTACTATGAGATTCGTTAATTCCAAAAAAATATCGGATGTATAGCACTTCTGTTTTTCGAACGTGCAGCAAAATGTCAAAAGGGTTTTCTCTTTTTGAAAATGTTATTTCAAACTTCGATGGCTTACCTACCGCAAGTGCTGAAAGCGCTTGGGCGTGCGCAATGCGTAGGTTATTCCAATCGTTGTTTACGACCAAAATCCCATCTGACTTGCGTTGACGATGAATAAACGAAAGCAAGTCTATTTCAGATGATAATTCAGGAGATTCAAAAGTGTTCAAAGGAGCAATCAATTGATCGTGCCCCGCGCGCATTGCTTGTACAAAAATTCGGTTTGAATCGAGCACGTTTCGTTGACAAACAAATTCAACAGAAACCTCACGCTCATTCTCGAACCATTTGCGAAAGTCTTGTGCGTGAAATATGCCACCAATTTCTTTAGAAAGTAATGTTGTGTTTGTTTTGATCTCTCGTGAATATCCAGAAATCAACCTGGCCGCCCTCACCGCGTCTATTACCTCGTGCCCCATAATTTGTGGTGGTTTCATTTAGATTAGGCGGCAAAAAAACGACGCAAGTATTTGAAAAAAAGATAAATTCAATATTAGGTATGATGCAGTACAAATTTGGTAGGAATCGTATCAAAAGTGGCAAACTATAATTTTTGAAATGCCTCTATGAAATCATCTTTTCTTCTCCTCGAAACTTCTATGCTGCTACCATCAGACATAATCACAGTGCCGCCATCACCTTTGTTGAACTTTTTGACATGAAATAAATTCACCATGTGTGATTGATGAATGCGCACGAATTGTTTTGAAGGCATAATATCTTCACATTCTTTGAGCGTTCGCGAAACGATAATTTGCTCTTTATTCACCATAAAAAATGTAGTAAGATGAGCCTGTGATTCTATGCGAATGATCTCATCCATTCGCACAAAAATAAAACCCTGACCTGAAGGCAAGGCCAATTTTTGCTCATTGAGATTTTGATAATCAAGGTTTTCTCGAAAATTTTCTAATAGCTCTGCTTTTTGTTTTATTCTAAAGTTATCTTTAAATCGCTCGATAGATTCGCGCAATTGGTCAACGCTAAAGGGCTTGAGCAAAAAGTCTAAAGCCGCGACACGAAAAGCTTCTAATGCATAACTCGAATGAGAGGTAGTGAAGATAACAGAGAAGTAAATTGTTTTAAAAGATTTCAAAAATTCGAATCCATCCTTCTCCGGCATTTCAATATCGAGAAAGACCAACTGCGGCTCATGCTTTACCACCGCTATGATTCCTTCATCCACACTACTACAAATTGCACAGACCTCTATTTCAGGAAAATTTTCTTGAAGTTTCTTTTTAAGCAAGTCTTGCTGCCTTTTTTCGTCGTCGATAATGATCGCTTGATATTTCTGCATCTTTAATTCAGTCTTCTTAGTGGCAAATATATGCGCACTTCTCTTCCAATCCGCAATCCTTGCGCATCAAAGAAATCTTCAGTCTGAATTTCTGTTTTACCTTTTTCTAACTCACTTACTGCTTTTAATTGATCTTGCACCAACGCCGTTCCCAGAGATAGACGCTTGGCAGCACTCGTAGACTTTGCATTTTCATCGATAATAGTTCTTCCATTATCGCGAACACTTATGACCAGCGTATCTTGTTGCTGAAAATAATGAATCGAAATTTTACAATCGGTTTGTTCTTTTTTAAACCCATGCCAAATACTGTTCTCCACAAATGGTTGCGTAATCAGCATGAGAGTGGAAACCTCTTGAGTGTCCAATTGATCATCCACGATCATATCGTACACAAACTTGTCTGAAGACCTGAATTGCTCCAAGTCAAGATAAGCTTTCAACATGTGAATTTCCTCTTCCAATGATATCCACCGTTTGAAGCTATTCTCCAAAATTCTTCTCAGTAAAAATGAAAATTTTAAAAGATAATCGCCTGCCTTCTGAGGGTCTTCCATCTGAATACATTGATAGATCGAATTGAGGCAATTAAATACAAAGTGAGGATTCATTTGCGCTCTCAATGCTTTGAGCTCCAAATCCACTTGCTGCTTTTTTATCTGATGCTGCTTATTTTGTTTGTAGAAAATAAAAAAAATGAAAGCAAAGGCCACTATGAACGGGATTACTGAAAATAAAGCAATCTTGGTAACCAATCCCTGATGATCAGATTGGAGAATTTGTAATAATTCAATTGTGGCAATCGCCATAACGAAACTCTGGTAATTTAGTCTGAATTGCAATTTTACGCTATCCCTTTGAGAGATGAAAGAAATGTTAATTATTAATCATAAGTGCAACTCGAACTTGTGTGACCTTTGTCTGTTATATAGATTTGCTCATCATGAAACTCAAGGCTCTTACTACCATTTTAATTTTAAGCACTTTAATCACTAGTGCGCAAATATGTAATCCAAGTGGTAACCTTGTGATCTACAGCAATTATGACGGGGGTATACTAACCATCAATGTGGATCAGGATATTCCTAATCTATACATCGGAATATGCACCTACGAACCGATTCAGGTAGACATCATAGGCCCCTTTGTAGGAAATGTAGCCGGGGTAGTCTATGCGGGATTTAATAGCGCACAAGGAAATAATAACTGTGGGTTGGGAGATTTTCCAACATCGATCACAGGCGTTCCTGCCAATATCATAGATATTAATCCTGCTCAGCAACCTCCTCAGGTGGGATATACTCCTGTTCATGGGAATGGCTCTGGCCCTTGGGGCGGAGGCATGCTCGGTACCAGTGGCGCTTGCGATACCCTCGTCGATGGCGGCGGCGGCAACACTCCAGACGAAATCGTTTTTTTCTTTGAAAATACCTTTGGCGCTCAACTTATACATCATTACACCCAATACGATTGTTGGCAAAATGAAACATTGAATATTTCAGAAGGCGGCACATGTTGCATTGAGCCTCCACAACCAGGACAGGGTTGCCAACCCAATAGTAATTTAGTGATTTACAGCAATTATGAGGGAGGAGCTTTCACCGTTAATGTAGATCAAGACATACCGAATTTGAAGATTGGTGTCTGCAGCTACGAAGCCTCCCAAGTCACTGTAACAGGGCCGTTTGCAGGAAATGTCACTGGAGTAATATACGCAGGATTCAACGCGCCCAATAATACAAGTTGTGGTGGAAATATTCCAACCACCACAATAACTGGGGTGCCGGGGAATATCGTAACCATCTACAACGGATCTGAAGGCAACAATGCCATCTCCCCATTTTTAGGTGAGCCTGTAGCGCCAGGCTTCCCTCCACTTGTGAATTGTATTACGGGAGCCGAAGGCTCCTGTGATGGTTCTAATGCTGGTGGTGGAAACAGTGCACCCCAAATTGCGCAATTTTTCCTTCAAGAGTTTGGAGCAGGAACAGCGCTCTTTGCCCATCATTTGAGCTATGATTGCTTCAACCCTAGCTACGATATTTCGGAACCAGGCAATTGCTGTTTGGTAGCGCCTGCCACAGACCCTAACCCCATTTATACAGGAGGTGCAACTTACAATTTCATCGAGGAAGAAGAAACCGACCTCTGCAATGGTCCAATAACAATCGACCTTTCATTTTATCCCGTATTATTTCAACCTCCTACTTATCCGGGATATGTCTGGAGCGATGGCACCACGGGGCCTATCATCACGATCACCGAGCCTGGTACTTATTCCTTCACCGTTGGCGACTATTGTCATTCCGAGCCTGAGAATTATCTTACAGATACCATCATAGTCAACGCTTGTTGCGCTCAACCAGAGCCTCCTGTGATCACAGGAGGTGCTACTTATTGTGCAAATGACAATATCTCACCCTTGACTGCACAAGGTGCCCCAGGAGGTATTATCAATTGGTTCAATACCGCTTCCCTGACCACATCGGTAGCCACTGGCAACAGCTATACCCCTACCCCAGTTGTTGGAACCAATACCTATTATGCTACGGTCACCCTCGATGATTGCGAAAGTGAATCGTCTTCCATCCAACTCTTGGTGAATCCACTTCCTGTAGCAAACATTTCAGCCTCTCAAACACAGGTGTGCGAAGGAGAAACGATTACACTCACTTCTGGTGCTGCCACCGGCAATCTTTGGAGCACTGGTGCCACTACCAATAGCATTATCGTAAACACGGCTGGTGCATATTCTCTCACAGTATCCGCAAATGGCTGTGAAAGCCTTTCAGATGATATCAGTGTCTCGTTTTCGCCTTCTGTTCAATTAGAGATAAACGGACCAGCAGAAGTTTGTCCCGGTAGCCTTGTGACCCTTACTGCAAGTGGAGGTTCTGCCTACTCATGGAGTAACGGATTCACGGGAGCTAGCATTTCTTTCATTGCAACAGAAAATCAGGAGATCACCGTGTCTACTCCTCTAAGCATTTGTGCCATCGACGGCGCATTTGATCTCAATGTCTTATCGCTTCCTGATTTTAGCGCTGGAGAAGATGTAGTAACAGAAAATGAAGTGCCCTTTGCATTGAATGCCATCAATCCATTCGATAATATAGCGTGGTCGCCTTCTGAGCCGCTCAATTGCGACATTTGCAATCCTACCTCGGGAATTATCGAGGAGTCCACAGAATTCATTGCGACGGCCATTTCACCGGAGGGCTGCATAGTCAGTGATACAGTTTTCGTTTTCTTGGATAATAGATGTACCAATTTATTTATTCCCAACGCATTTTCCCCCAATAATACAGAGCCCAATGAAGTCTTTTGTATCGAAAGTGAATGCATCAAAACGATGACCCTTCAAGTGTTTAACAGATGGGGAGAAAAGGTTTTTGAAAGCAAAGATTTAGAGGATTGCTGGAATGGAGGGCAAAATGGATACTACCTTCCTGATGGCATTTACAACTACCGCCTCAGTGCAGTATTATTAAACAATGATGCCATCGAACGCTTTGGCTTTGTGACTTTGATTCGCTAATCACTCTAAGAGTTGATACTTTGCTGCCTGAGCTACGAGCGCCGCGGTATTCATGACATTAAACTTATGCAATAGATTTTTGCGATGGCTATCGACAGTAGTGGTACTCACAAAAATTTTGTCTGCGATTTCTTTATTAGTCAAACCTTGTGCGATTAAAATTAAGACCTCTTTTTCTCTTCTTGTGAGCAACGGCTGATCTGCATGCACCAATGTTGGCCGAGCTGTTTCCTCTAAATTCTTTCCTATTACCACCTCATCGTTCATCACACGCGTGATGGCGTCTGTGATGGTATCGCGATCGCTATTTTTTGAAATAAATCCATTCGCACCATTTTTAATCATCTCGCTTACATACGATCGATCTCCAAAGGTGCTCATCGCAAGAATCTTGACATGACGAAATTCCTTGTGCATAAAATGAGCGAGTTCAATCCCCGACTTTCCGGGCATATGGATATCAGTGATCACCAAATCAAAACCAGCAGTTCTTAAGTGTTGCATCGCTTCCTCTACATTGGAAGCGAGCGAAATTGTCACCGTAGTCTCTATCGATTGGAGCAACCCTCTGAGGCCCTCTCTCACTACTGGATGATCATCTACTATTAATATTCGCAATGCTTTCATGACGCGGGAAATTCAATTAAAACAGATAATCCACTTCCAGTCTCGCTGCGCACATCCATCTTGCCTTTCAAGTATTGAACGCGGTTGTTCAAACTTTCTAAGCCCATTCCTTTGACATTATTGGCCCCATCTGAAAGACCTTTACCGTTATCTTCTACAATGAGAGAAACCCAATTGTCAGAAGAAGACAACTGCACTATTGCTTGTGTTCCCGCTGAGTGTTTAATGGCATTATTCACCAATTCCTGAATGATTCTAAATGCAATTACCTCTTTAGATTTATCCAAAGTAACATCAAAATTGATAGCCTCAAAAATGACTTTGAGTTGATTGGATGTATTGATATCGGCACAGAAATTTTTGGTGGCATCCACGAGACCATACTTCACCAATGCCTCGGGCATCATGTTGAATGCAACACGTCGCATCTCTGCAATAGCGTTGTCCAATTGCATGATCGAACGCTCGAAAGCATTCGCCATTTCTTCACTAATTATCATGTTGCCTTTCATAGCTGATAAGGATAATTTTACTCCACTCAATAAACTTCCAACGCCATCGTGCAGATCTTTTGCGACACGCGAACGCTCATTTTGTTCGCCTTTGATAATGGCATCCATTGCTACCATTTGAGCCTGTTGTTCCAACTCGCGAATCCTCGATTCGTTGATTTGAATTTGTTGTTTTGTAATAGCAAGATTACGCTTGGCATTATTTCTCCAAACAAAAAATAGAGCTAAAGCCAACAACAAAAGCAGACCTAAAAAGACAATCCAATAAAATCTATTCTCTGTTTGAAGCTTTAGAATCTCTTCATTCGATTTGAGAGAATTAATCTCATTTTGACGCTGTTCCTTTTGATAGGCCGCATCCATTTTGGCAGAAAGAATTTTCTGATCGATAGACTCTACAGAATCTCTGTATGCAGCATACGACTCATGATACAAAAGTGCATTTTTAAAATCACCTTTTATTTTGGAACATTCTGATAGCGAGAGATAGACTTGGGCCAATGTAGAATAATCGTCTATTTCAGAGGCCAACAATTGACTTTTTTTATAATATTCAAAAGCCAAATCGATATTCCCTTTTCCTTCTTGAGCGCGACCTTTGGTGAGGTAAATACTAGCTGCATACAACCCTCCTTCTTCCGCCACCAAATATTTTAGCGCGCTATCGGCAAATTGATCTCCCAGTTCGTGCTCTTCCTGATCATTATAGATGCCACTCAATCCTTGATAAGTAGTAGACTTAAAATAATTACCTTCAATTTGCAGAGCAGTTTTCTCGGCAATTTGAAGGTATTTCAGCATTAGTTTTTTATCACCAAAAGCCACTGCATTTTGAGCACCTCCAAGACATAAGCGTGCCTTCGAAACTGGATCATTAATTTTTTCCGCGAGTTCCAAACCCTTCTGAACCAAATACATGCATTCTTTATGAAGTTTTGCATCATCATAATAGCTTGTCAAATTGGATATGCTTCTAAGAGCTAAAGCTGAATCCCCTTGTAATTGATAAATTCCATAGCTCTTCAAGCCATAGTGCATAGCGCTATCGTAGTCATAAATCTGATAATGTGTATTCGCTAAGTTGGTGTAAGCTTTTGCCTTTCTGATTTCATGCTTGCCTTGCTCAGCATGAAAAGCAGATTGATGATAGTAACTCAGAGCAAGTCTATATTTAGAAAAATTGTAGTAGACACTCCCTTGATCGAGACATGCCGCGCTTTTCCATTCACTATTACTGGCCTTCTCTGCCAATTGAAAAGCTTTTCGGTAATAGTTTAAGGCTTGGGTTGAATCACTGAATTCATACAAATAACCTAAGTCACGTAGTAAATTGAACTTTTCGGATTCATCCGCTGAGGCATTGAACTTCGTCAGTAAGCCTTCCTCCTCCGATTGCGCTTGCAAAACGAAGATACTTATTGTAAAAAGTACAAAAAGGCTGAGGTGCTTCATATCAACGAAGGTATTTGAATCCGCTGAAATTAAATGCTCTTTTATAAAAATCCCCTAAAAAAGGGAGACTAAAACTGACTAAACAGGGGATTGATTAGAAAGAGCTGATTTCGAAACCTTTGACCACCAAAATTAAATCAAATGAAAACAATCTTACACCTATGCATTTTGAGTTTTCTTTCCTTAGGAGTGAATGCTCAGAGTTTAAATTTATCATGGGCAAAACAATTTGCCGGACCATCTAATCAAAAACCAGAGAATAGCATTATCGATAATGCTGGTAATATTATTTCTGTTGGTTTCTTTGAGGGCATCACTGACTTTGATCCAAATGCTGGCAGCTCGGTGCTCAGCAGCCAAGGCGTGAAGGATGGTTATATTTCAAAATTAAATTCTAATGGCGAATATCTATTCGCTATTTCTATCGGTTCTACTTTGGACGACATTGTTTATGATGTCTCTGTTGACGGTGCCAATAATATTTATGTGACAGGAGAATTTAGAGGAACCGTGAATTTTGATCCAACAGGAACTGGCACTGGGAGCCCTACGACGCTTACCGCATTTTCTGGTGTCAACGCCTTCGTAGCGAAATACAATCCTACTGGAGGACTAGTATGGGTGCGTAAAATTGCAAACAACAGTTCAACGGGATATGAAACTGGTCGTTCTATAGACGCTGACATCGATGGCAATGTGGTATCCACAGGTATTTATTATGGAATAGTAGACTATGATCCTGGAGCGGCTGTAGCAGAATTGGGCACTACTTCCCAATATGGCGCATACATACAAAAACTTACCACGGACGGCAGTTATATTTGGGCAAGGGTGTTTTCAAATTATTATGCCGGACCCAATAATATTGTTCAAGATGAAGCAGGTAACATCTTTACAACAGGAATCTTTTATGGTGCTATGGACTTTGATCCTGGAGTTGGGGCCTTTACCTTAAATGGACAATATTATGATTCTTACATTCTCAAACTAAACAATGCAGGGAACTTCGTTTGGGCCAAGCAATTATCATCAAACTATTACGTATATGCGGATGATCTGCAATTCGACTCACAGGGCAACATCTACATCGTGGGCGGGCACAACGGTATCACCGACTTCAATCCCGACTTAGTGGCCACAGAAACGCTCACTGCGCCAAGTAGTCAATACCGAGCTTACCTTTTGAAGCTTAATTCACTAGGATTATTTCAATGGGTAAAATTACTCGCACCCAACGCTGTTTCTCGTGCATATCATTTGCAAATTGATAATGAAGATAATCTTCATATCGCAGGCACATTCCAAGGTGCCAGCGACTTTGATCCAGATCCATTGTATGAATTCCCTCTTACTGGTTCAGCCACCTATACCGATGATGTCTTTATCACACGATTAGACAGCGATGCAAATTTTGTGTCAGCTCACAAGTTTGGTGGAACAAATGCTGAAAGCGTTGATGGTTTTATTGTGAATCCTGACACACGACTCACTTTCATTAATGGTTTCTTTTCTTCATCCGTTAATTTCGATCCAAGCGGTGGAAACGTTTCCCTTACAGCTAATGGCGGAAACGATGCATACATGTTGCGCTTGACGCAATGCGACGCCACATCATTTAACTTTAATGAAAGCGCGTGTGGTTCATACAACTTCAATGGAAATATCTACACGGAGTCAGGTGTATACGAAGCTTTACTAACTAGTGTAGCTGGCTGTGACAGCTTAGTAACAGTAGATCTCGAAGTTTTCGAATCATCCATTTCTGACGTACTACTGACCACCACTGACGTAGTGACTTATAATGATATTTTGTACACTGAAGCGGGAAATTATTCGCAAACATTGCAAAATGTAAACGGTTGCGATAGCATTATCTACATCGAGGTATTCATTCTAGAAGATGGATGGCCTTTGAGCGTGGAAGGTGAAGATATCACACACAATGTAACAGGTCAGAGTTATCAGTGGGTGGACTGTAATAATAATAACGCACCCATCCCGGGCGCCACAGAACAAAGCTTCTCACCAACTCAAAGCGGTAATTATGCAGTGATAGTATATGGCAACGAAGGGGATGCGATGTCTGACTGTGTTCAGTTTACTTACGTGGGTATCACCGAAGAAAATGCAGCGAATGTCAAGGTTTACCCCAATCCATTCACCGATGTAATCACGGTTGATTTGGAAGAAAGCAACGCGCAGTATATTATCACCGATATAAGCGGACGTCGCGTGAAGGAAGGAATGCTCAACCAGCGCCAGCTTTCACTCAATGAGTTGAGCACAGGCACCTACACACTTCAAGTTTACACGAGCCTATCGAACTTTGCATTGAAAATTGTGAAACAATAGGTGTAAGCAAATCAATGCGTTTAGCCCGGATTCAGAACATTTTCTTCCAAGAAGTGTTCTGAATCCGGGTTTATTCATTACTATGACAAAGACTTTTTCACTAAAAGATATAATGGCGATGGAGCAGCGTTTCAGAACCACATTCATCAATTCATTAGGCGGCTTTAAAAGCGTCTTGCTCGTAGGCACACGCAGCGGCAATGGTCAGGAAAACCTTGCGATTTTCAGTTCCTTCTTTCATTTAGGAGCCAATCCTCCTCTCTTTGGGTTGGTGGTAAGACCAGATGTTTCTCCGCGACATACACTAGAAAATATTCTGGAAACAAAGCAGTTTACGTTGAATCAAATTACAGAAGATTTTTTCGAAAAAGCGCATCATACTGCCGCAAGGTATCCGAAAGAAATCAGCGAGTTTCAGGCAGCGGGACTCACAGCACACTATCGTCCTGACTTTTTTGCACCAGCAGTGAGCGAATCTTATATTCAAATTGGAGCAAGCTTTAAAGAGCACATAGATATTCCTCTCAACGAAACGAGCATTATCATTGGTCAAATCGAATGGGTAAATCTTCCCGAGAACATCATACATGATGATGGCTATGTTGATTTGGTGAAAGCTGGAACAATTACTTGTTCAGGTTTGGACGCTTATCATAAGACCACTGAAATCAAGAGGTTGCCTTATGCAAAGCCGCGACTTTAATCAGTCATGATTAAATTCGCAAAATGAAAAGATCATTACTACTTATTGTATTTTTTACAATAACATATCTCCAATCGATTTCGCAATCCGAAGATTTCAAAGGACAACTAGGGAGTTGGAATATTCTCACGTTGCGAAAGGATATCAATGAAAAATGGGAGTTATTCGGAGAAGCTCAATTACGTAGTCTTTCATTTTATAATGAATTTCATTATTATGAAATGAAGGCGGGGCTGCAATACAACATCGACTCTGTATTTTCTATTCTATCAGGGGCAGGTTCATATAATACCTATAGCGCCGGAGATAATTTCAATTTGCCAATACAGAATCGCGAGATTCGATCATGGATAGAAGTGCGTATGAAGCAACAACTCAAGCGATTGTTATTTGATCATCGCTACCGTGCAGAACAGCGCTTTACAAGCAATGGATATCGCAATCGCTTTCGGTATCGCCTTTCCCTTACTATACCACTGAATAGCCCTGAAATAAAAGCAGGCACCTATTTTCTTCAAAGCTGGAATGAAATATTTTTCACCGACCGCGAACCCTTCTTCGAACGCAATCGACTTTACATTGGTGGGGGTTATCGATTCAATAAAACGGTCACTTTTCAGACCGGATATATTCATCAATTTGACTATAATTTGACCGATGAAATTGGGCGCGACTTTCTGATGATGTCGTTTTCTTTTGGGCTCTAAAATCCCCAACGTGGCATACCCGAACGAATAAGGGTTGGTGCTAAATAGAATAGGAATCCTTTTTTACTAAAAAAAATTCCTATAAAATGATGATCAAACCAACCAAGAAAAAGATCAATACAAAAATTGGAAAAAATAAGCCTACAAATCTATTGGTACCATCTCCAAAACGCGCAAGACTGATGATGGAGAAAACAAAAGATATAAAACCAAAAACTATTGCTAAATTCAATGTAGAATTCGCTAATAAGGCACTTGCTATAAAAACGAAAAACCCGATAATTCCGAAACTCTCCACTTCTTTACTACCCTTACCAATTTCCCACGGAAAAGGAGGAGGCGTTGGTGGCTCTATCATTGCAGCTGGAGTCTTCACTAATGCCGTGCTATCAGTGACCGCAGAGTTTGGCGTATCTCGATATTTTTCCTTTACACCATTCGCATAATGTATGAACGAAACATAGCTCGTTCGCTCTATGTAGAGTGGTCCATCCGGATTTTCACACTTTACGTATTTTATCTCCTCCCGACTTACACTCTCTACCTTCGCCAATAAACGTGTTCCATTATGAAAAATAATGGTATCGCATCTTTCTAAATCTTTATCCTTGATTAAACTTGCTTGCGCTTGAATATTTGGTTCAAGTGATTTAGATTCTAACAAAAAATCACCTGTTTCTCTTGCCAGAAGAAAATTGGTATTCTCCTTTTTAACCTTTTTATTCGACGTTTTAAAGTTGAGATGCGACTCAACATGATATCCCGGACGGTAGAGTCTTTTTTCAATTGTGCATGAAATGAGACAAATAATCAATAAAGAAAATAAAAATAGTTTTTTCATATCAGTAAAAATTTACATTCCATAGCTCGCAGCTAATGCGAGGGCCATCAAAATAATCAAAACCAAGAGTATCCAAAAGCCCACTACAAAAATGGGCATCCAGCGACCCTTGTATTTACTTGACTCTTTGCTAAAACGCGTCAAGCTAACAATAGCCATAATTATAGAGCCCAAACTGAGCAAAACCGATCCTCCAATAAATGCATCGCCAATCAAAAAACTCAAGACTAACATTGTCAAGGACGCCAACCCAAAAGGCTCTACTTTCTTTTCAGGAGGTCCAGCCACTCTCGTCACGCTGCTCGAAGCGACATTATAATCAGTTTCATTTCCCGATGAGTATTTGGTAGACTTATTATTTAAATCAAAAACTTCTACCTCACCACTAGAGAATGATATTCTATCAATATTGACAATTGTTTCTACATAGGATGGGCCTGCAGGATTCTCACAACGCTTATAGAATACGGATGTTGGATCTATCTTTTCAATTTTCCCAAGAATACGCTTCCCGTTTCTCAATAGAATCGTATCACAAACTGCATCTTCATATTGCAATGAAGCCTCCACAGTGAGCTCACGAGAAAACTGCTTTTCGCTCAATGCAAATGTCTCATTACTCTTTTTGGCAATTTTATTGGGTTCAACAGAATTAATAGAACTTGGGGCAGACTTAGAAAAAATACTGGTCTCGCTATGATATCCTGGTCGATAAAGTCGTTTTTCGATTGTGCAAGAAGCTAAACATACAATTACTATTAGAGTAATTAAGATTCTCATTTTATTCAATTTAGTAATCCAAATATAGGGCAACAGACTGAAACACCAAAACGAACAGTGTTCGCTAACATTGAGTAAACACAAAATTTCCTTTATTTTAAATTACACCTCTTTTACTTAAAGATTTGCTAAGGCTGCTTTCATCATGGTTCGGTCGGTAAAAGGATACTTTCACACCAAACTATATTAATAACCATGAGAACACCTATTTTAAACAGAAGTCTGAAAGGACTTGCTGTCACAATGCTTGCTGCATGCAGCTTTACAGCATTCGGACAGAACACTACCTTTCAAATTTTGCACGCTTCAGATTTTGAAGCCGGCCTGAAAGCTGTCAACGACGCTCCGCGTTTTGCAGCCATCGTCGATGCCCTCGATGATACCTACTCCAACACATTAATCCTATCATCTGGCGACAACTACATCCCAAGTCCATTCTTGGCCTCTGGTGAAGACCCTTCGTTGGTAACGCCTCTTAAAAATGCTTACATTAGCTATTACGGAAGCAATTTCGCCAACAACGACTTGCGTGCCGGTATCGGTCGCCCAGACATTTCTATCATGAACTTTATCGGTATCGAGGCAGCAGCGCTTGGTAATCACGAGTTCGATCTAGGTACAAGCGAAGTTCGCAATATTATCGGTGGAGTAAATAGCGGAACAAGTATTCGTTGGTTTGGCGCTCAGTTCCCATACCTCAGCAGCAACCTCGACTTTTCGGGTGACGCCAACCTCTCTCCTATTTTCCAAGCTGGAATAGTAGAAAACACAAACTTCAGAAGTAATCCAACCCAAACGGCTGCACAAATTGCTGCAGTTAGAAAATTGGCTACTTCAACTTTTATTATTAAAAATGGAGAGAAAATCGGAATCGTTGGTGTTACTACACCAATACTCGCTGCTATCAGTTCTCCCGGAGCAACGACCGTTAAAAACCCTGGTGCTGGAACAAATGATATGGCCCTGCTCGCTACAATTGTTCAACCAGTAATCGATGCATTGATTGCTCAAGAAGGTGTAAACAAAGTAATCTTGCTTGCACACCTTCAACAACTTTCTTTAGAAAAACAATTAGCCCCACTTCTTCGCAATGTTGACATCATCATCGGTGGTGGTAGCAATACACTTATGGCTGATGCACAAGACCGTTTGAGAGATGGTGATGTAGCCGCTGAAACATATCCATTCTTCACCAACGATGCTGATGGCAACCCATTGGTAATCGTGAACACTGATGGTGAATACAAATATGTTGGCCGCCTTGTGGTTGACTTTACTCCAGAAGGATTGATTGTTCCAGCATCTATAAATGAAAACATCTCTGGCGTTTTTGCAGCAGACGATGCAGGTGTTGAAGAATTTTATCCATCTGTGAATGATGCATTCACAATGTCCATCAAAGCAAGTAGAGTAAAATCTCTTACTGATGCTATTGGTGCAGCTATTCAAGCAAAAGAGTCTCGCACTTTTGGTAAAACAGACGTTTACCTTCAAGGCTTGCGCAACTTCGTAAGAACAGAAGAAACAAATCTTGGTAATATCACTGCTGATGCCAACCTTTGGCAAGCAAAGCAAGTGGATAATAACGTTGTGATTTCATTGAAAAATGGCGGTGGTATTCGCTCGTCGATGGGCGTGGTAAATGCTGTTGGCGATCAAGTAGAATTCTTGCCTCCCGCAGCAAACGCAGCCGCTGGTAAGGAAGAAGGTGAAATTTCTCAACTCGATATTGAAAATTCACTTCGATTCAACAATCGTCTCTCATTGCTTACCATTACTGCCACTAACATGAAGGCAATCCTTGAGCACAGCGTGGGTGCATCTGGCCCTGGTCAAACTCAAGGTCGATTCCCACAAGTATCTGGATTAAAAATTAGCTACGATCTAACTCAACCTGCTGGTAGCCGCATTCGCAATGTTGCTGTTGTCAACGAAAATAATGAAACCATTGATTCTCTTATCGTAAACGGAGCTGTGTATGGTGATCCTTCGCGCACTTTCCGTATTGTAACTCTCAACTTCCTTGCAGGTGGTGGTGATGGTTATCCATTCAATACACTCGCCACAAACAGACTTGATATCGAAACTGTGTTGTCAAACCCTGGTGTTGCAACGTTTGCTGTACCTGGTTCTGAACAAGATGCTTTTGCAGAATATATGGCTCTTTTCTATGGTACGACACCATACAATATTGCTGAAACACCAGCATCACAAGACACAAGACTTCAAGATGTAAGTCTTCGCAGTGATTGCGTTTTCCTTCCTGTGATTAGCAATATCGAAGGCAATACTATTCTTTGCAGCCCTCGTCAATCTGGCTCTGCAACATTCAGCATTGATGCTGTAGAAGGTGCTTCTAATTATGCATGGTCTGTACCAACAGGTGCCGCGATCACATCAGGACAAGGCACACCAAGCATCACAGTTTCTTGGTCACAACAAGCTATCACCGTTGGTGTAAATGGAAACATTTGTGTTGATGTAACAACGGCTTGTGGAGTGATCAACAAATGCGAAGAGTTGAGCATCAACTATCAAGCTCCTGTTCGCCCAGGAACCATCATCGGATTCAACAAAGTATGTCCAGGAGAAGTAGTTACACTCAGCGCTCAAAGCTCAGCGCGCGCTGCGGAATACATTTGGACTGCCCCAACGGGAATGCAACTTATTAGCACCAATGGTAATGAAGCAACATTCCTCGTTACTCCTTCCTTCACAAGCGGAAACGTGAGCGTGGTAGCAAGCAACTCATGCGGCAGCAGCAGCGCAAGAACGCGTTCTTTCACTCGCAACAATCCAGCTAGACCATCATTGATCGCTGGTCCTGTAGCAGTAGAAGCAGGTCTTACAGCAGTCGCATATAGCGTGAACAATGGATTCGGGGTAGAATATAACTGGACTGTTCCTTCATCATTGGGTACCATCGTTTCTGGTCAGCGCAGCAATCAAATTGCAATTAATGCAAGCAACACACTTAGTAGCGGAAATACAATAAGTGTCATTGCGCAAAACGGTTGCGGTGTATCAACAGCCAGAACGCTTACCAATATCTCTGTTGTAGCGCCAGCTGTTGGCGAAGCACGTTCTATCATTGCTCCATTCGAAAATGAATTGAGCAACGTAGTAGTATTCCCTAACCCATTCGAAAATCAAATCATCATCGAAATCGATGCTACTGAAGAAGAAACTTCAACATTAATGATTCACGACATGTCTGGTAGAATCCTCGTGAACACATTGATGGAAGGAAATCAATTTGTGATTGACACTCCCCAAATCACCGCAGGTGTCTATTTCCTTACTGTTAAAAACGCAAAAGGAAGCTACACTGCGAGGGTGGTGAAGAACTAGGAATGCGGAGTGTGGAGATTGGAATCTGGAGATTGGAATCTGGAATCTGGAATTCAGAATCTGGAATTTGGAATTTGGAATCTGGAATCTGGAATTTGGAATTTGGAATCTGGAATCTGGAATCTGGAATTCAGAATCTGGAATTTGGAATTTGGAATCTGGAAATGATAAAAAGTCCTGACAGCGTCAGGACTTTTTTTATGACTTAGCGACTCGAATTTCCAGATTCCAATCTCCAGATTCCAATCTCCAATCTCCAATCTCCAGATTCCAATCTCCAATCTCCAGATTCCAATCTCCAAACTCCAATCTCCAGTTCTACTCCCCCGCCTCTATCCCTCTTAGGCGGCGTTCGATGGCGTTGGTGCGGGTGCCGATGAGGTCGTCGATATTGTTGCCTGCGGCTTCGATGTTCTTCTTCGCTTTATCCAATAATCCTCCAAACTTTTCGAATTCCGATTTTACCTGACCGAGGATGGTCCATACTTCGCTGCTTCTTTTTTGTAATGCTAAAGTGCGGAAGCCCATTTGCAAGCTGTTGAGAATCGCCGCGAGTGTGGTTGGCCCTGTCACGATTACCTTGAATTCACGCTGCAATTGTTCGATGAGATGCGAACGGCGAATGACCTCTGCATAGATCCCTTCGAATGGCAAGAACATGATCGCGAAATCTGTGGTGTAAGGCGGATCAATGTATTTCTCACTAATGTCCTTCGCCATTTTCTTGATGGTATTCTCTAGATTTTTATTCATCGCTTCAATAGCCGCCGTGTCGCCGCTTTCATAAGCATCCACCAATTGTTCGTATGCATCCTTGGGGAATTTCGCATCGATAGGAAGCAGCACCTCGCCTTGTTGATCGTCGCGACCGGGAAGTTTGATGACAAATTCAACGATGTCTTGACTGCCCTTTTTCGAACGCACGTTTGCTTCAAACTGTGAAGGCGCGAGGATTTGTTCGAGCAACATTTCCAATTGCACTTCACCGAGGCCTCCGCGCATTTTCACATTGCTCAATACCTTTTTGAGGCCACCTACATCTTGAGCCAGGTTTTTCATTTCGCCGAGACCTTCGCGCACCGATTCGAGTTGTTTGTCTACGGTCTCAAACGATTTCGCGAGGCGTTCGTTGAGCGTTTTGGAGAGCTTTTCATCTACCGTTTCTCGCATGAGGTCGAGCTTCGACTCCGTGGCTCGGATCATCTCCTCTTGGCGTTTTTCCAACGCGTCGAGTTTTGTTTTGAGCAATTCATTAAACCCAGCTGCCTGTCGATCGGATGCCGTATTCAATTCAAGTTTAAATACGCTCAAGGCTTTAGACAATTCCTCACGATTCTCCTTTGCTTGGCGGGTGAACTCCTCTCTGTTTTGTGCGAAGTCCTGTTTGAGACTCGATTCCATCCGATTCAGCACTGCCAAGATTGGATCCAGCGAAAGCGCCGCCGCATTCGGCTTGGGAAGTTTTGCAAGAATGATGATTTGAAAGACCACTAGCAAGGCCAGCAGCGCGACAATAATTAATTCCATTAGCGTATAATTTTGGGTTAAATGAACGAGGCTTCATTGTAATGTATTTACAATGAAAGAAATTTTTTAAAAAATATTTCGATAGCATTTAAAACAACTCACCCCCGCAAACCGGCAATTCATTCAACGGCCATTTCTCATTCCACAAGAAATAATAGATATTTGAAACATGAACCTTCTACTAGAACTCCGCGACCGCAATGGAATACTCTTTTGGGTAAATGCCGCCCACGTTGTTGCCGCGGCCATAGTTTTCGTTTTGTGTCTAAGTAATACCACACAAGTGCTGGGCATCAACGCTTATTACAAACCGTTGAAATTCTTGTTATCCTCCATCCTTTTCATCGGAACCATGAATTGGTACTTGGGCTATTTGCCGATGGATAATAGCATCCGCTTCTACTCTATTTTCATATCTATTTTATTCATTTTCGAAAATGTGTATATCACCGGCATGGCAGCACGCGGCGAAATGTCGCACTTCAACGTCGGAACGGATTTCACACGCCTGATGTGGGGTATGATGGGCGCTGCCGCCACCTTGATTGCACTCTCGACCATAGTAGTAGGATTCAAATTTTTCTCCATGGAAAAGGGAGTCATCAGCGAACCGCTTCGTGTGTCTATCATCTGGGGCATCATGTTGGCCGGTATCTTCGCGATGGAAGGCTTGGCCATGGGTTCGCGCATGTCGCATACCGTGGGCGCACCCGACGGCGGTGAAGGCATACCCTTTTTGAATTGGAGCAAACGCCATGGCGACTTGCGCATCGCACATTTCGTTGGCATGCACGCCCTACAAATGGTGCCACTCCTCTCTTTATTATTCGCCCAAAAAGTACGCGACGTCATCATCATCGCCCTCGCCTACGGGGCGTTTGCTACGTATACATTTGTGAGAGCGGTGGGGAGATAATAAGATAATAAGATAATAAGATAATAGGATAATAGGGGAATAGGGGAATAGGGGAATAGGGGAACGAGGGAATTTTATTTTAATTTCTGTATTATATTTCCAAAAAAATTGATACAGACTTTGCATTATGAATCCATTGAAACACTACACCCTCGGGATTTTCTTCCTACTTACTGCCATTTACTTTGGCTATGAGTTCTTTGAGTCCGCTATACGCATCGAACATTATCATTAGCATAAGATTATTTGAAAGCGTTTCCCATTGGTCTCCGGCTAAATTGTTGACGGGCTATAAAGTAGTAGCCACGAGCAATCAACCGTTAGGAGTCGGGCGTGTAATGCTACGCACCTTGTGCCGTATGATTCCATTTATAGCACTTTTTGCCATATTCATTTTCATGCTTATTCAAGCTGGATTTAGCGCTGCTCTGATGAGTTATAGCGAGCGTGTTTGGGACAAGGACTCACAAGACAGCCCTAGCGCTTTGCTTTTATCGTTGTTTGCTTGGTTCCCTGTTCTGGGCTGGATGGTCTGTTCGCGCCCCACCTCAGATGTAGAAAATGCCTTTGGACACAAAAACTCTGAGCACCCAGACTATGATTCGTTTGTATCGAGGGGTCGAGGTGTGAGAAGAAGCCTACGATTTTACCATATCATGTCGACACTAATGGTGATAGTGGTATTAACATCACGTTGGAACAAGATCACATTAATCACCATTGGGATGTTATTTTTATTTGCCTTTGTCTTTGTATCGATCTCTTGGTTTCGATACGCCAAGCGCCTCACCCAATCTCAAGAGCTTGCCGCGATTGAACACGTGGATTAGAATGTGGAAGAGGTAAAGATTGGAAGATTGGAAGTTTGGAAGTTCGGGAGAGTGAGGGATTCGAACCCCCGATACCTTAATTTGACAAATCATTGATATTCAATTATCATGACGTGTTTTGATTTCGAAATTCCTTGCCCCAAATCGCCTTTTTGACTTGCCCCGTTCGTTTTTTTGTACTACCTTTATGGGGCATGGTACATTTAATCACACGAGTATTACCCCGAAAAGACAAGGCCAATTCGAATGGGCTTTGTCCTATGGTTCTTCAAGTTTCTGCTGGCAAAAGACTGGATAGAATAGCTCTTGGGTTCTCTATCAAGTTGATGGATTTTGACTTCAATACGGGTAAGGTAAAAAAATCATGTAGCGGCTACAAGACATACAACGACAGAATTGAAGCAAGTTTGAACAAGGCTGATTCGTTGAAAGCTGAAATGGAGCAATTAATCCTATTGTTTGAGATTGAAGACCGAGTGACGTTATTCAAAGAACTTTTCAAGGCCGAAGGTGACGAAGCAAAAGCCGCAATTATCAAACGGTATAATGATGACTTTGGAATTCAAATGATGACATTCGAAACGCCTCATAATAAGAGGTTGTTCGGTCCAAGGATTCCATTGAAAATGTCCGTTCCAATTGACAAGTATGATATCGCAGTCGAGCTTATTCGTAAGTTAATCCGAGGTGATGATGACCAACGAATAAAAGACGCCAAGGCAGCAATCCTAAAAGATGCAGATGAAGAAGGTCATGAAGAGTTTATGAATGCATGGAATCAATACCTGAGGTATTGCAATCTCGAAAAGAGACCAAGCACATATTCAAGGCTTCATAACTTCATGAACATACTAAACGACTATGCTCAAAGTAGAGCATTGGTTTTGACGTTTGATACGTTCACAGAAGATTTCGGCATGGACTTTAAGTACTACCTATTGCAAGAACATTTCAACTACATCACCAATGAAAAGGGTGTTTCGAATGGTACACTTCATAATATTCAAAAATCCATTGCGGCATTTTTGAATTGGGCTTTTAAAAAAGGTTTTCACAGCAATATTGAATTCAAAAAGTGGAACACCAAAAAGCCGAAAACAGACCTTCAATATTTGACAGAAGAGCAGCTGATTGAATTAAGAAACTTTCAGTTGCCTATCGGAGGAAGCCTAGACAAGTCAAGAGACTTATGGTTGTTTAGTGCTTATAGTGGTCTTCGATTCGGTGACATTCAAAACTGGTCACCAGCATGTGTAACAAATGAAGGTGTTATCAAATACACTTCGCAGAAGACCAGAAAGGTTTGCATGGTTGGGCTGAATCAAGTCACCAGAAGCATACTTGAAAAGTACAATGGGGTTCTACCGAAGCAGAATTCTTCGTTGGTCAATCTGAATATCAAAGAGATTTTGCGGATGATGGGCTATGACCAAACATTGGTTAGCCGCACCATCGCAAAGGGCAATCAGGACCATGTGAAAACCGTTCCGCTTTGTGATGCCATCACGGTTCACAGTGCGAAGCGAAGCTTCATCAATTTAATGATATCAAAGAAGGTTCAGATAGCTCATCTGAGTTCCATGATTGGTAACGAAGTGAAATCATTGATGGTCTACTACAAAAGTGATATCACCGAAATCAAGAAGGTGATGGAGGCAATTGAAATCTAGGGTATACTTTCTTTTGTGAATCGAAAAAATCGCTGGAGCCCAGGATTTTCCTAGGTTTTTACAATTTTATTCATAATTTTACGGTGTCAATACGACAAGTCTAAAATTGTGAATTTATGAAAGTACTTTACGTCCGAGTTTCTACCATCGACCAGAAGACAGACCGCCAACGAGTGAATGAATCCGATTTCGATTTGGTTGTCGAAGATAAGGTGTCTGGTTCTGTTGCATTCTTTGAACGAGAAGGTGGAAAAGAAATCAAGACCCTAATCGAGAAGGGTATCAAGTTCAGTTTGCACATCTATAGTATCGACCGTGCTGGTCGTGACCTTCGAGACATCATCAACACCATCCACTTCTTCAACCAACATGGAATCTCTTGCGAATTCATCAGTCAAGGTATCCGCACATTAGATGATGAAGGAAAAGAGAATGCAATCAGCAAGTTGATGATTAGCATCTTGGGAACGGTGGCTGAGATGAACCGAGTGCAGATTCGTGAAAACCAGATGAGCGGCATTCGTGTAGCCAAGATGAAAGGTATCTACAAAGGCCGAAAGGCTGGAAGCACTGAAGACACATTGAAGTTCCTTTCAAAACCGAAAAACAAACGTGCTCTGGAGCTTCTGAAGATGGGAGTCAAGGCGGTGGATGTGGCCAAAGCTGCTGAGGTACATATCAATACCGTCACCAAAGTAAAGAAGTTAGGTTTGGCCAACATACCAGTCTGAATTTCGAGGATAGATTGATATTTATATGGAAACAACCCACATGAATGAGCTCAACAACCAAATCACCGTTCTCCGCACAGAGCTGAATCTCGAGCAAGACCCCACCAAAAAACAAGAGCTAAACAAGAAGCTCAACATCCTCAACCTCCGAAAGGAGATTGAGGACATCAAGAAGAGGATTGCTCAGCTATCGACATTTGGATAAAAAATTCCTGATTTAGTCTTTGGAAATTGGTGAATTGTATTGTGTAACGTAAATTAGCACTGTCCAAAGGGACGACAAACAAAAAATCAAATAGCGTTTGCACTTTTTCCTGTAATTGAAAAGTCGAAATTTCATTGAAGACAGTTAAATGGGCAAAATAATTAACCCAAGCTATTTTTACCAACCAATGCTCTGAGGGGTGAAAGAGTGCAAAAGATAATAAGATGCAAAAAGTTTTTAAAATTTTCCTAATCGTGTTCATTAGCTGTATTGTAGCAGGGTGTAACCTTACAGAAGCAAAGCTTGATACCTTTAGAATGGAACGTGAAAGAATAAACAATGAAGTAGCGACTGGACAATTAGATAGTGTCGAATTTGAAAGCGGTATGTATTGGTTAAAAAATGGAAGAATCGAGAAGATTTATGTTTATCAAGGAGACGGTGAAAATTTTGCCAGCCATGAGGATTTTTTTTTAATAGAAGACAGAGTCTTTGCAGTAGAAAAACGCATCGATAATTATCCTGACAATATTCACTATAAGGCCCATGTTTATTTCAATGACTCCTTAATTATAGGAGAGAGTTACTGGGTTAGTGATAAGCCAATGAGCAGGCAATTCTTTGAATCTGAATTGAAGGAGAAAGACCTGACATTCGAAAATGAAATTCTTAGAACTGAATCTGCCGTCAAAACAAAAGGAGAGCTTAGCTCTAAAGATATTTTTGCAATATTTCAAATTAACCTTCCACAAGGTTCTCATGAAAAGCAAAATGTCGAAGAGAATGAAAAGCTGAAGGACTTCCGAGATATCCAACTTCAACTTATTGGTTCGACAGAAAAGATGTCCAATGTTTACCTTGGCAAGCCTGACGTTAATGAGACCTACTTTGGACACATCAATAAGAATTTTTCTATTTACTATGACATCGTGAAAAACCCCAATGGTCCGCCAAAGCATTTGGTCCTATTCCTCCGTAGGAACCAACAGTATATTCATGATGATATAGAGGAAATGTACGCCATTTCAGATAATGAAAGGGCCTGCTTTGGCATCCACTGTTTGAAAATTCAAAATCATGAAATCTCTACGAATGTTACAAATTTAATTGAAAGAGGGTACAAGCAATTAACGTCGGACTAAGGTGTATTGCTTATTTTGTAATGAGAGATTTTTGGAA
>JBILSZ010000185.1:0-3331 GCA_044371755.1 Flavobacteriales bacterium
CACCAACAAAGTATCCTTTTCCTATGTAATCCCCGCTCTCATTTGCGATACCCAAATTATCAATTGGACCGCCAAAGTAGGAAAAGACCATGTTGGTGCCCTCGATTTTATAATTTAAAACAATTGTAAAGCCATCAATGTAGAGTTGGATAGAATCGAATTCAATAAAGCTAAAGGACAACTCTGAGGCACTGTTTTGAGTTCGCCATTCGCGATTATCAAAAGACGTAATTTGTTTAAACAATGCTTTACGCTTTACCTTGAATTCTGAATCCCTAATAAATAAACCAAACTTCGGGGAATCATGAACTTCCATCTCAAGGTCAAAAGAGAAGGTTCTATCATCCCCATGGACCTTAACTATTCGACTTCTATCTACTAGAAGCTCGTCATATTCACTACCATGGAATTGATTACAATCAGAGTGATTCCAGCACATAACATCTTCTTTTTTCAAATCATATTTGAACTCTATGCCGCGAACCTTATTTCTGTAGCGGTTGAAATCGTCTTCCAACCTGTTTTTCCAATTTGCTATTTCGCGTTTATACACTATTTCAAAGTCTCCCTTTAGCTCAAATTTACCATATAGCTCTAAGTACAAAGAATCGTTCAAACTTTCCACTTGATAGCCTGAGAGAAGACTATCCAAGTCGTTACTGCCAATAGCATACAAAAACAGCTCACATAAATTCAACATTTCTTGACTCGCTGAAATCGGCGATAACTTATGAGAACTTTGAGCCTGAGCATTTGCGATACCTTGAAAGATAAGCAATGCAAATATCAATGTCAAAATGTAGTTGTTTGGAATTATTTTTTTTCTGAAATCGTGAATCATAAAATAACACTGTTTTATGTGGTAGGAAGAAGTGTCAAAGATAGAAGAATTCATATCTTCTGCGAAATGATAGTGCCCAAAAGTATTATTTTTTAGTAGTTTCTCAGTTTCTCTTGACTTTTTTTTATTCTGCATTATACTTATAAAACTGATGGTGGTCCAAGCCATCGGTTCTGGTGCTGGGGGAGTAATTACCCCCAGCTTCTGCTCCAGATTGAAAAGCAGACAACATAACAAATAGCAGAATAGATTATGAATGAACCAATTTCAAATCAATGCCTATGAGTGCATTAAAAACCCAAAAGTCATTTCAACTTGGCCAATATCAGATTGGCTGAGCAACATCAAATTTTCACCTTGGTCCGATACCATCACCAAAGCTCGGTTGGGTGAGCTCGATTACGATAAAACGAAGGCATCTCTGCCATGTGTAACCTTCAACTTCCTCTTCGATGGTTACAAGAAAAACGATAACATCATAGAAAGCACTGGCCTAATCTATATTGATGTGGACCATCCCAACTTTGATGTTCATCAACTTGATAACAGCAAGGTCTTTTCTTATTTCCACTCTTTTGGTGGTGTTGGATACGCCATTCTAGTGAAAGCATCTGGTGTAACTGAAACAAACTTCACTTCTACCTATGAAAATATTGTTGCTGATTTGGGTATATCTGAATATGTTGATGGACAAGCTATCAAAGCAAGTCAATTCAATGTTCTTTCATACGATGAAAACATTTTTGTCAATGAATCTTCTTTTACCTATTCACCAGTCTCCACCCCATCTGTTGTAATAATAAATCAGAGAAGAGAAGCATATACAAAAGACGGGGGGGAGAAATCTACCAGATTACGATTCAGCAATATTGATGAAGTGAAAGTTGATGGTGACTATGTTGTTAACTGGGATGGATACGAAGTCATCAAGTGTTTCATACCAATGAAAAAAGTAACAGATAACAGAAACAACATGTTACTGAGTTACTGCAATAACTTGGTTTGGCTTAACCCACATATGGAGCATGAAGGTATATTGAAGGTGATGTTATCGGTGAATGCATCCGCATGTGAGCCACCTGTCGAAGTAGAACAGATACAAAGGGTCATTTGCTCTGTTTTAAAGTACAAGGCAGATGGAACTCTTCAACCTCATATTACCAAGAAGAAAAGAAAAATTGTATTTGCTCAGGACACCAAATTAAGCCGATTAGAGAAGCTGGAGATATGCAGAGAGGAGTTGTGCAAAAGATGGTCCGATATAAGCACTACGAAGCTCTATTCGATTATTGAAGCATGGGATTTTGAGAAGATGGGACAGATATCCCAACCGAAGGTTTACAACAACCATCGCATTAGTAAAAAGACGGTAGAGAAGTACTGGAAACACTTCAAAGAATACGTTGCCGAAATGAATAAATTGAATGCTGGATTGACCCCAAAAAAGTAACCGTGTAATTTGGAAAAATTTCAGAAGCCCATTGATGCCTGCACAAAACGATGAGCGCAAATTGTGTACACAAGGGCGGTAACAAAGTTTTCGATGGTCAAATTCGAAATTTTCAGCGCAAGGAGGGGCTAAGCAGGGAGGGCCTATGGAGGTAGGGGGCCTAATCATGTGATATTGCCTAAAAACAAGTATTCACCGATAGAATGAATACTTGGTCCTCAAGGTGCAAAAAGGAACAATAAATGGACATTCTCAATGCCTGACTTGCCCCAAACCGATTTATTGACTTGCCCCAAAGAAAAAAGCCTTGAATATCATTTGATAATCAAGGCCTTTCGTTTTTCACTCAGCGGAGAGTGAGGGATTCGAACCCCCGGACCTGTTACAGTCAACAGTTTTTCCTGATGGGACCGCAAATGGTTCGCGGTTCAGATTACTCCTCTGGCCTTTAGCCAATTGTATCCTGAAATCGATTTAAAGTACTTTTCTCTTTTAAGAGCTTCCCTTTTGGTAGCGAAAGATTCTGAATAATGCAAGACCAAGGGTCTTCGGGATTTTGTACTTCTTACCAATCCATCGTTGTGAAATGACAATCGAGTATCGAGATCTTCGGTAAATCCATAATAGTATTTTCCGTCCTTTAGACTCTGAAGAATATATACGTGAAAATTCATTTTTTTTTGCCGGAAACCTACTTTTTCGAACAGAAATAACCATCAAAATGGAGCATATATCTTATTCTAGTTTATTCGAATAAATCGTAGCGTGCTCATTTTCAGTGCCTATTTATAGTAATTAAAGAAAAGTTTAACACAAGTTTGACAATTCAAAAAAAAGACTACTTTTGCCGCGGAGAGTTGGCAGAGTGGTCGATTGCGGCAGTCTTGAAAACTGTTGACTGTAACAGGTCCGGGGGTTCGAATCCCTCACTCTCCGCTTCGAGAGAAAAAAGAAATCATCCTCACTTTTGGTGGGGATTTTTTTTTGATGAAAATCTTGCGGTCCCATCGGGAAAAACTGTTGACTGTAACAGGTCCGGT
>JBILSZ010000107.1:0-8855 GCA_044371755.1 Flavobacteriales bacterium
ATCGGTAATTGATCTACGCGCTCTGCGGTGATGCGATCAATATAAAATACGTTTGCTCTGTTGTAGGCATTCGTAACACCTGCATTCAACTCCAATGCGCTATTTTTAAATTTGATATCCTTGCGCACATTGAAATCGAGACGATGGTAGTATGGGAGTCTACCCTCATTGAGGCCGCCGTACTGTATTGTAAGTGCGTCAGCATTTTGAGTAAGGTAGTCTGAAGCAATGCCACCCGTGGTTCCCGTGGCCTGATAATAGCCTTGAGTTTGTGTGAATGGAAGTCCGCTGCCAAGATTCCAACGCATAGAAACTTCCCAAGTTCTTTTTTCGCCAAACTTTTGTGATGCCACAAAGTTGATGTTATGACGACGATCGAAAACAGGATCATACCAAGCAAATCCGTCCCAACGGCGCACACGTCCGAGAGAATAGACCAAATAGAGGTAGGTATTTTTCTCTTCAAATTTCAATACCACATCAGCGCCTGCGGCCCATCCACTTTCTACGATGAAGTCCTTTCGCAATACATCTGGTCTGAAAAAGTTAGCCGCATCATCAGGGAAAAGCTTGTTGCGATTGAGATTGGTGACTTGTGTGAAATCTCGGTAGTACCCTTCCACATTCAAGTTCAACTTTTCGGTGATATCAAATTCGAAACCTGCGATGTAGTGTACTGCCTTTTGAAGAGGATTAGCGACTTCTACCACTTCCTCATTTGGAGTGGTGAACTCCGACTGAAGGTTTTCGGGGCCTGCAAGGAAGCCGTAGAAGAGATTCACTACGTCGCGGTCGCTATTTGTCGCCATTAAGTTTTGAGAGTAAATACCTGCCGCTCCTTTAAATCTCAAACGTTCTGTTGCTCTAAACTTGAAACCCAATCTTGGCTCTGGGCTAAATACACTAAGAGCAGCATAATATTGAACGCGAATGCCTGGCTCTAGGATAAAACGTTTGCGATTGAGTTTATAGCTCACATATCCATTGAGTTCTGTGGTGCTCTGCTCCTGCTCGATGATAATACCGAGTGGGTTAAAGCTATTGAATTTAGTATTGAAACCAACAATATCGATTCCATATTGCAATGCGTCTTCACCAATGCTGTATTTAAAATCGAGACCGAAGTTAAAGCTTGTAATAGTGTCTGCTCGGGGAGCATTATTCTCTTCAAATAGCGCAATGCCGTAGCGACTGCGTGAAAAATTACCACTGATGAGTACAGGTGAACCTTGAGGTACCACGACAAAATTACCACCGAAGCCCACATTGTTCCAGCTCAAATTTGACAAGTTTTGATAGCGGGTCACATCATCGTCGAACGAAAAACCGAAGAGGTTAAGTTTAGAACCATTCACACCATTGAAACTGATTTTACCATACAAATCAGAATAGTTGAAAGGCAATCCTTCGCCATCGTTCACGTAGGGATAAAGCACTTGCGATGATTGATCGAGGTATGAATGCTTGGCGCTAAGAATAAAAGAGATCCCCCCTTTTTTGTCGGTTTGAGGAACAATCGGTCCCTCCACAAGAGCGCGCACTCCAAATGGGTTCAAGCCTGCGCGAGCCTTGATTTCTTTTTTATTACCATCGCGTGTTGTAATATCCATTACAGATGAAATACGACCTCCGTATTGTGCTCCGAAGCCACCTGTGTATACATCAGCATTAGCAATGATTTCGGTGTCAAATACAGAGAAAAGACCGATACTGTGGAATGGGTTGTAAACAATCATTCCATCAAGCAACACTTTATTTTGAACAGGACTTCCACCTCGAATAAAAATTTGTCCTCCCTGATCTCCAGTGCTCACAAAGCCTGGAAGGGTAGTGAGAACTTGTACCAAATCCGGCTGTCCCCCTATCGATGGAATACGCTTGATGTCTTGGATTCGAATAGACTCTACAGAAATATTGACATTGTTCTTTTGATCGCTTTTATCGCTGCTGATTTCAATTTCACCAAGCTCATTCACATTCACTTCCAATTGAATATTGACACTAGCGATACGATTATTTTCAATTTTGACTGGCTGGCGATATTCCTTGAACTCACTTGATTTTACTAAGAGCGTGTAATCTCCAGCTGGGACTTTTGTAATGGAGTAATAACCATTTTCATCCGTAGAAGTGCCATAGGTAGTGCCTTCAAGGCCAATGGTGATGAAGATGGCTGGTTCACCATTTTCAGCATTTTTGATAAATCCTCTGATAGAACCTTGCGCCAACACATTGAAGGCTGAACAAAGAATAACGAGGCCAAGCAGTATTTTTTTCAAAAACATCTTTACAGGTTTCGTGCGGACGCGAAAGTAATGCATCCGTGAGGGTTTTAATTCAATTTTCCACAACAATAAATTCGGAATTGTAGCATGTCTGTCGGCTATTGTTCAAACTCAATAGACATTTTCCCTACCCTTTCTTCTAAAGTTTCGCTGGTCATTTTCTCGCGCAAGCGATCCACCATTATTGGAAAGGCAAATGGAGTCGGCTTTTCGGGATATTTCAAGATTATCTTTTGTGAATTGATTCGATCCAGCGCTGTTCGTAATCTCGGAAGCTCCAATTGATGTTGCAGAACTTCTTCGTATGACTGTTTGTACAGAAGATTGTAAGGGTCGTAATCTTCAAATACTTTGAAAATAAGCTGACTAGAGCTTTGAAGATGGCGATCCTTGAGCTGCTGGCCGGGGAAGCCTTTAAAAATAAGTCCTGCTATGGCGGCTATATCTCTGAATTTTCTTTTGGCCAATTCGGTGGCATTTACGCCTGCAAGCATATCTCTCTCCAAACTATTCACATCTGTGAATGCCGATCCAAGGGCTTCCTCAATGGGAATACGCTGATCAGACAACAATTCAAAACCATAATCATTGTAGGCCAGTGAAAGCGAGATGGGAAATAATTTGCCGATGCGGTAGGCAAAAAGCGAAGCCAAACCTTGGTGAACTGCCCTACCTTCAAAGGGGTAGAACATCGCATGGTGGCCATCTTTAGACTCAAAAATTTCAATCAAGAATTCATTTTCGCCAGGCACATGGCTGCGTTCGCGTTGCAAGTCGATGATTGGAATGATTTTGAAAAGCTCGGGATCAGAGTCATCTTGAATATTGGAAACCTCTGTGAGTTTTCTTCGAATCATATGCGACATGCGGCTTGACAGAGGTAATGTTCCTCCTTGCCAACTGGGAATTTTACCCGTCATCTTTTCCGACTTTTTCACATAGGCCGTCAGCTCTTTCACCTGAATGAGTTCCAAACCTAAGCCCGCGAACCAAAATGCATCGCCCTCATTGAGAGAGGCAATAAAGCTCTCCTCGACATGACCTATGAGTCCGCCTCTTTTGTACTTAATCATCATCATCGTGTCACCCACAATGGCGCCAATTGACATGCGGTGACGGCGCGCTAGACGCTGATTGGCGATATGATATTTTCCTTCTTTTAAAATTAATTTATTATAATCGGGATAAGCGCTCAGCGAGTCTCCACCGGAGGAGGTAAAATAGATAATCCACTTCCACTCCTCTAAAGAAATGGTGCTGAAACAATAAGTGTTTTTTATTTCCTCAAAAACAGTATTTGCATCGAATCCTTCGCCCACCGACAAAGTCACAAGATATTGAATGAGCACATCAAAAGCGCGGATGATGGGCTCTCTATTTTCAATGAACGATGTTTTCACCGCTTCTCTAAGCGCTGCGGCTTCGATGAGTTCGAGCGAATGTGTTGGAAGAAAGTAAATTCTACTTAGCGCGTCGGGTCTATGACCACTTCGGCCGGCGCGCTGGAGAAATCTGGCAACACCCTTGGGGCCCCCGATTTGTACAATGGTCTCTACTGGAGCGAAGTCAACACCGAGGTCAAGACTGGAGGTACAGACCACTGCTTTGAGTCGGCCATCACTAATGGCGTCTTCCACCCAATGTCGCAAATCTTTAGAAATGCTGCCATGGTGCATGGCAATGATTCCCGAAAGGCTCAAGTCATGCTCCAAAATATGGCGATACCAAATCTCACATTGTGCCCTTGTGTTTGTAAAGAGCAGCGTGCTTTTACTTTGATTGATAATAGGCACAACCTGATGCAACATTTTTATTCCCAAATGGCCTGCCCAAGGCATTTTTTCGGCTTCCTCCGGCATGATTGAAACGATTTCAATTTTCTTTTCATGCGCAGCGCGCACGATGATGCCCGGTCTGTTGTGCACCAGAACTTCCAACGCTTGCTCCAAGTTACCGATGGTGGCGCTAATTCCCCAAATTTTCAATAAAGGAGACATGGCTCTTAAGCGACTGTTGGCTAATTCCAGCATCACCCCCCTTTTGGACGAAAGCAATTCATGCCATTCATCAGCAACGAGCAAATCCAGATTTGCGAAAATGGAAGATGCATTCTTTGCTGCCAACAATAAATGCAGGCTTTCGGGAGTGGTAATTAGTAATTGCGGGAAGGCCTTTTTCTGCGCCGAGCGCTCAGCATCTGTTGTATCCCCCGTGCGTATCCCAGCGGTAATAGGCAATTGCAATTCTTGAATGACCCTTTGGGCGCTTTGTAAAATCTCCTTCGCCAAAGCCCTGATTGGGGTAATCCAAACAATCCGTAGCCCTGAAGGATCCTTGGCGAGACCTGCTCGAATCAAAGCTGGAAGCAGAAGGCTATAGGTTTTTCCACTTCCGGTGGGTGCGTTGACAAGGCCCTCAGCGCCGCTTTGATAGGCCTTCCAAGCTTCTAATTGAAACGGCAAGGGCGTCCAACCTCTCTCCTTCATCCAAGATTGAGAAAGTTCTACGATATTTGCATTCGGTAAGAGGGAAGAATTATTTTTTTTCTTCATAAATCGCCTTGCATTTGGCAATATGCATTAATACATATTACTTTAGGCATTGTTTTTGAAAAATCGTTGCAAAAATCCAAAGGAATGAAAAAGATTGTAATGGCATTGGCCGTAATAATTTCAACTGCGCTCTCTGCCGCTGCTCAAGATAGCAGAGAATACAAAGACCTTCTCACACTTTTCGTTAGTGAGAAATATGACAAAGTGGTTCAGAAGGCCACAAGCTATACTGAAGACGAAGACACTAAGAAAGACGCCATGCCATATCTCTTTTTGAGTATGTCGTATTTTGAGATGAATAAAAAAGACGAGTTGCGTGCTCGTTATCCAGATGCATTTAAGCTTTGCTTAAAGTATGTAAAAGCATATTCTTCTAAGGATAAGGATCGCATCTACTATGCTGAGTACGAAGATTTCTTTGCAAAACTTCGTTACGCAGTTATCGCCGAAGGCGAGTTGATGATGGATCAAGCCAAGTACACCAAGGCAAAATCAATGTACAGTTATCTCATCAATATTGACGAAAAAGACGCTGGTGCACACATCTACTTAGGTATGACTTTCATTGCCTTAAAGAGTAAAAAAGAGGCTGAAACTGCTTTTGCTACCGCGAAAGCAATGCTGACTGATAAAACAGCTAAGACCAATACCAAGGAACTTTCAGATCTATTAAAGAATGCTTTGATTACATATTCACTTCGTTTGAATGATGAAGGAAGCAAAGGCGTTGCGAAAGAATGGATGGAATTGGGGATGGATCTCTTCCAAAATGATAAAGAATACAAAGTCACCTACGATAGCATCAACGGATAAATGACTATTTTAAATAAAGACTGATGAGACGGGGCCATTGGCCCCGTCCGCCGTTTATAGAGTATAGTGGAGTGAGCTTGCCTCCAAACTGTCTAAAAAAACCTTCTACTTCAGGAATCATCGAACCTTCAAAATCGAAGGTGGTAAATCCCATTTCTTTAGCTTTTATAATCGCGCTGCGCAAAGCCAGCGGGCCTGCTGCATTTTGCTGTTGAGATTTATCGGTGGAACCAAAAAGATAATAACACTTTTCATTCTGTCCGCAAACGAGCGCGGCCGCAACGGGTGTCTCGCCATCAGAAATTATAGAATAATGCATCGACGGCAACCCTAACAATGATCGAAGGATCTGATCATTCCAGTCTAGTCCTTTTCTTCGAAGATTATCTGTAAATAATTGATGAGCCAACTCGATGTTTGACTTATGCGATAATTCGAGAGTGCCTTGTTTTCCTTTAGAAATTTTATTGCGAAGTTTGGGATCAAAGCCTGCTTCCAATTGCTCCACGGAACTATTAAGCCTCAAAAGGTAGGTGTACCGGGTTGTGACATTAATTTTTTTCCAAATAAAACTCTGGAAGTCTTGAAATTCTGGAGGAAATTCAATTTTAAAAAAATGGAAATTCGAATGAATTAAAAAATGTGCAATGGCCTCCATGAACTTTTTTGTTTCCGACTGAATACCAGCAACCGATTTTTTTTCAGAGAAAAAAAACAAACCACAATGCGAAGCAAAGGGCGGAGTGATCAAGATTTCTAACCCCCATTTTTTTCTTTGATAGGCGCACCAACCTCCGACAATATCACCATTATCCGCTATGATCGCAAATCTTCTAAGCCCCGAATCATAAGCTCCAGCCCACATTTTTGAAGAATAGACCTCATTAGATTTTTTTTGAATAGAATCAAATAATTCGACATCGATTTCCTCAACGGGGACAACTTTCATAGAGTGCTTAACGATTTATTTTAATCACCTCTTTTTCACTTCTGGGGGCCGCAGCATAAATGCGTTCGATGATATCGACCACCTTCAGGCCTTCCAGTGCATTGGTAGTAATATTGGAGCGACCTTGAATTGTATCAATTACATTTTGAATAATAAAAACATGGTTTGCTGCGCTTCCTTTATAATCGCCGTAATCGTTCGCGGGATTGCCTTCGGCAAGAATGGGCATTTCGTAGTTTTCAACATCACAGTACACCACTTCATTCATGTATTGCCCGCCGATTTTAACGGTACCTTTTTCAGCCACGATTGTTAGTGTGCTTTCGAAATTTTTATTAAAAACTGAGGTGGAAAAATTAAAACTGCCTATCCCTCCATTCAAAAAATCAAACGAAACGGATCCGCTATCTTCAAAGTTGGTGGAGTGTGGATGTGTGAAATCCCGAAAGCGCGCTTGGATATTTTCAATATCTCCAAACAGCCAATACATGATATCAATAAAGTGCGAAAACTGAGTGAATAAGGTGCCTCCGTCTAATTCCGAACTTCCTTTCCAAGAACTTTTCTTGTAGTAACGATCATCTCTATTCCAATAACAATCGATATTGACAAAGAAAATTTTTCCTAGAATATTTTTTTCAATCACCTCTTTGATCCATGCGCTTGGAGGACTATATCTGTTTTGCATGACACAAAACACTTGTCGCTGCACTTGCAAGGATGTAAAAATGATACGTTCGCAATCCAGCTTTGTCAGTGCCATTGGCTTTTCTACCACTACATGTTTTCTAGCATTCAATGCTAAAAGGGAATGCGCTGCGTGAAGTCCGTTGGGGGTGCATACACACACCACATCGCAGGCTGGACCGTTATTGATCATATCCGCAGGATCACTAAAGAATGGAATATCATAGGAGACTCCACATTCTTCTTTTGAGCGGATATCAGACATCGCTACTATTTCTCCCTCAGGATGTCTCAGCACCATCTCCGCATGTCTTTTACCGATATGACCCGCACCAATAATGGCAAAACGAATTTTACTCATAATTAAATTTGATAGACAAAGCTAACTATTCCCTCATCAAGAAAAAAACTAGTCTCTCGCACTTGAATTGAAAATGATATAACCAAAGTTGAAGAGAAAACTGATTGGATCCTCCTTTTGATTATAATAATTCGCCGAAACGCTGATAGGGCCAAGTGGAGAGTGTAAGATAAGTGAAGACGAAAGGATGTAATAAGGGACGACTCCAGAGCGATAGGAAGCCCGATTAAGTTCATCGGAAACAATACGGCCAAAAGCTGCAAATGTGTATCCATCTACTCTCAGATCAAGTGCTCTGTTGATACTATAAACAGCACTCAAACCACCTGATACAAAGTTGTACGCCCTGAATTGGGGTAGAAAAAAGGTCTTGCTTTCAGGTATCGGTTGAAACGCCGGCGCCATGATCGCGGAACTTATATAATTATTCAAAAAATCCATGGTGCTTGCCACAGCTTCGATGTGAAAACCTGCATGAAACTTTTTCTTTGATAAAAAATAACTGGTGTATTGAAACCTACCAACCCACCATTCGTGAAAACGCTCAACCGTATCTCGAATAGCACTAGTAGTGCCGGGAATGGTAGACTCCAAACCGTTTAAATACTTTCCTGAGATCATCATATAGCTCCCACTGCTCGCCCATTGTGCTCTATTCAGAGTACTTCTTTCCCACGTAGTTCTAAAAATAAATGATTCCAAATCCGTTCTATCTGCGGTGTCTACCGATAAGAATTGTTGCGTTTGATAATACTCATCAAACATATATGCATAGGAAGCAGTGGCAGTAAACTTGGCGTTATTGCCTGAAGGCGTGGTAATGCCTAGAGAACCAACACGCTCGTTGAGCAGCACGAAGGATGGTTTCACATCATCAAAAAAAGTAGCCAATGATTTGTAATAATCCCATCGATTCTGAGTGAAAGAACCACTAAGTGAAACGGGGTATGACCCTGGTAAATCCCATTTTACTTCTCCTTTGACAGAAGCGTAAAATCTACCGAAATAGCTATTGGCAGATAATGTGGCTCCAGTCTTTCCAAATAAATTATACTTCAATCCGACAAAACCAGTATTGATGGATCGGGAAGAAAAATTACCTCCGAATGAAATAAAGAGATCCTTTTCTTTTTCTACATCGAGATTCAATTTAAAATTGCCTGTTGCAGGATTAAATTTCATTTCGGGAAAAATGCTTTTTATTCTCA
>JBILSZ010000096.1:0-10449 GCA_044371755.1 Flavobacteriales bacterium
TCATCCAAAGTGATGATGGGATTCTTTTTCCCAATCATTTTTCTGATATAATATTTCTGACTGTTTTCAAGTCCATTTAGAAAAATCTCCTCGATTTGAATAGGTTTCATGCGGGCCTTAAACGCCGCTCTTCGTTGATTTCGTTCTACTATTGAAACTTTTCGATCTATTTTAGATAAAATTGAAGCCATACTGTCTTGAGTGGCCATGTAACCAATAGCGATTGCCTCATTCACCTTTTCGAATTCGAATGTTCCAATGCTTTCTCCGGTTGGTTTTACAACGACCATTTCATCACAAAGAGTGGGCATTATATCCCTAAACATGATCATGCTTTCAAGCTGTGATAAGAGATCTCCCTCTTTAGGCACAGCATTTTCGGAGGAAACGGTACAGCCGAGAATTACGTCGGGAATGAATTCTGAATAAAGCATATCCACCGGAAAATTATTGTAGATACCTCCGTCGTATAATAAGACTCCATTGATGCGGCGAGGTGGTAAATAAAATGGATATGTAGAAGAGGCGCGCAGAGCCACGTTCAATGAGCCATTTCTAAATACAATCTCTCTTTTATTTTCGACATCAGCGGCGATGCAGCGAAAGGGAATGTACAGGCTATCAAAGGAATAGTTGGCAGCCTGATCTACAGCACTAAATGTAGACATAAGGCTCCAATCCATAGAAGCGGGGTCAATAAGGTTAGTTGGAATAGCGTTGGTGATGAATGTTCCCTTGGAATACTTTATGGTAGCCATGGTCGCCGAAGGATCTGCTGACCTAAAAAAGTATTTATAATCTTCAGGTAGATCGCCATTGCTCATGCGGATAAATTCCTCGCTCCGCACGAATCCTTCTATTTCATCCACAGAAAATCCGCTGGCGTAGAGCGCTGCTATGACCGAACCCATGCTCGTGCCTGCGATATAGTCGATAGGAATATTATTTTCCTCTAATGATCTGAGAAAACCAACGTGCGCCAAGGCAGTAGCCCCGCCACCACTGAGCACCACGCCTACCCTTTGCGCATGCCCTACGCAAAAAAGCAGCATTAATAAAAGAAAGATTAGAAAACCTCTCAAGCGACTTTATTTTTCATGTACAAAGAAAAGCAAACCATTCGTGGCTCGCAAGGTATTCACAATTTGACCATATCCACTTAAAATGAAGGTTTTCTTATGGTATCAAAATATGCGAAAGCCTTGATCATGCGGCTTCCGTACCAACTAAACATTTCGCCATCCACGAGCATCACTTGGGAATTTGGCAAGCGTTCGCGAATTTCAGCTATGTGCTTTTCTTTGAATGGAAATGGCTCACTTGAGAGAAAAATATGTTGTGGTGAAACTGAAATGATATCTTCCCAATTTACCTCTGGATATCGCTCAAAGTCGTCTTCCAAAGCATTATCCCAGCCGCCCTCTTTGAGCATTGCATTTATAAACGTATGATTGGCTGCGGCCATCATGGGTTCTCGCCAAATAAGATAAACCGCGCTTCCGTAGGAGGTGCCCTCTCTTGCGAATACCTTCCGTTCATGCTGTATAGCGCTCACAATGACATCTGCCCGCTCCCTTGTATGTGTCAAATCGCCAACTTTCTCGATCATTTTTAACGCATGATCAACCGTTGTAATATCAGACATATAAACATTAAACCGCTGGCTTAGCCATTCTACATCTTCCTTTGTATTTTCTTCTTTATTGGCAATAATAAGATCGGGATTTAGGCTTGCGATTTTTTCAAGATGCATATTTTTTGTACCTCCGATGCGCGTTTTCGAGCGAAACCACTGATCTGGGTGAATACAAAACTTCGTTATACCCACCACTCTTTCATCCAAACCCAAATCAAACAAAAGTTCTGTTTTGCTCGGCACTAAGGAAATGATACGTTGTGGGCTTGATGTCACTGGGCTCCGTATTTATGAAGCAAATCTAGCAAGTCTTGCAGTGAATTGGCTTCATGGGCTGGTTTATCTTTTCGCCAGCGGTGAATGCGCGGAAATCGAAGTGCAATGCCGCTTTTATGACGTGATGACTTTTGAATCCCTTCAAAGGCTATTTCAAAGACCAACTCAGGTGTTACGCTACGCACAGGCCCGAATTTATCAATTGTATTTTTTTTAACGAAGGCATCCACTTCTTTCATTTCTGCATCCGTAAGTCCAGAATAGGCTTTGGTAAATGGTACGAGCTTGTCTTCTTGCCATACCGCAAAAGTAAAATCGGTGAATAAGTTGGCGCGACGTCCGTGTCCGCGCATAGCATAAATCATCACGGCATCAATAGTGAGCGCATCCAATTTCCACTTCCACCACTCTCCTCTTTTGCGTCCTACTTTGTAAGTGCTGTGCTTGTGCTTGATCATTAAGCCCTCGCAAAACTCTTCTCTTGCTTTTGCTCGAATGGTAGCTGCGTCCTGCCAATTATCAAATTCTAGGATTGGTGAAAAAATTAAATTGGGATGATTTAGTTCGGCTAGTAATGCCGTCAATTTTGTTTTCCTCTCTATCAATGGCAGCTCTCTCATATCCTGTCCATCCATTTCGAGAAGATCATAGGCAATGAATTTGACAGGTGCTTTTAACAACGTGGTCTTCCCAACATTCTTTCTACCTATACGTGTTTGTAACAAAGCAAATGGTAAAGGTGATGATTGGTCGTGACACAAAATTTCACCATCCAATACAAAGTCTCTTGTTTTCAAGAATCCTTGATTGATTTCAGGAAAACGGTCTGTAACCAAATCCTCTCCTCTGCTCCACACGTAAACTGCTTCGCCTCTTTTGATGATTTGACCGCGAATGCCATCCCATTTTCTCTCGAATATCCAATCGCTCGCGTTGCCTAACTCCGTCAAATCTTCCACTGGATAAGCTAAATAAAACGGATATGGAATAGCATCATTATTTTTCGAATTTTCGTTGAGTAATAAATCTTGAAACGTAATATTCTCTGGAGTCCAATTTCCCATCAACTTGTGAGCGATAGACTCTGCTGGTATTCCAGAGAATTTCGCGAGAGCCTTGATCACAATTTGACCAGAAACTCCCATTCTAAAACCACCGCCGATAAGCTTATTAAAAATAAATTTACTCTCCTTGTCCAATCCACTCCACGCATGAATAATGTAGTCAATACGCTCTTGCTCTTCACGCTTTTTAAGTGCTGCTATCTCTTGCATCCATGCACTTAAAGGTCTTTCCTGTAATGAATATTTTTGTTCAACAAGAAGGCTAATCGTTTCTGACAAATCACCTACAACATTATAGGTTTCCTCAAACAACCACAGATCAATACCAGCTTCGTTTGCCGCGACTGCTCGAAGAATGGTGGTATTCAGAGGCCTTGGTGGTCTTTTATCAGAAAGCAAGGCGATGCACCACAGTTTATCCTCGTCTGAACTATTCTCAAAATAGCGGATGAGTGCATCAATTTTTGCGTTCGTCTTCGTAGTCTGATCGAGGCTTATGAAAAGTTCTGTGAATGCTTTCATGCTGTTTCCTCTGTTTCTTGCTCCTCCTCGGTACCGAATTCAGTTTTTTCTGTAATGGCATTCCATCCATTCTCATTGAGATAGCGCGCAAAGATGTCGGTGTAGCCGTGCGTCACGACTATTTTTTCAGCACCCGTATTTTTCACGGCCTCTATTAATCCAGGCCAATCTGCGTGGTCGGACATTACAAATCCACGGTCGGCATTCCTCCTTCTTCGCGTTCCCCGCAATTGCATCCAACCGCTAGCAATGCCTGTTGATACTTCCTTAAAACGTTTCATCCAGGGAGTACCCTCCGCTCCAGGAGGTGCAAGTACGATTGCCTTCTTAAATAAATCATGATTAGTTTCTTTTGTAATGGGATGGCATGCGTTGATCGCCAATCCAGCATTGGAGAGCGCATCGTTGGTATTTATAATTGCCCCGTGAGCGAAAATAGGACCTAAGTTTTGTAAGCCATTCAGTATTCGCTGCGCTTTACCCAGACTATAGCAAAAAATGACGGATGTAACATTGTTTTCGGCATTTCCCGCCCACCAAGCATTAATTTCATCCAATATTTCTTGATTCGATTTCCAAGCATACACAGGTAGTCCGAAAGTACTTTCTGTGATAAAGCCATCACACTTCACCGTTTCAAAGGGTTCGCTTACTCCGTCGTAGTGTGTTTTATAATCACCTGCTGCGACCCAAACCTCGCCTTGATGTTCCACACGAATCTGAGACGAGCCGGGGATATGCCCTGCGGGATGTAACGAGATTTTCACTCCATTTATAAAAGTTGCTTGATGATATGCCGCTGTTTGCAGAGAAATATCGTTACCCAATCTCAGTTTCATTACTTCTCCGGTGGTGGGGTGAGCGAGATAGTGCCCCATTCCCCAGCGGGCGTGATCGCTGTGAGCATGAGTGATAACGGCTCTCTCTACCCTGCGCCATGGGTCGATATAAAAATCGCCCGCCTCGCAATAGATTCCAGATTCTGTAAATTTTAATAATGACATAAGCGTATAACTCCTGCGTACTTACCTTTGTTTATATGGTAGACTCCAAAGAAAAGAGAACCTTGTACATCTTGTACATTTTGGGTTTGTATATTTTATTTCAAGCTGGCTGGTGGGCCTATCATTTGATCAATATCAACCGTGAGTTGTATGAATTGCGTACCATCACGCTTGGCGTGAATCACTCATCCGTATATCAAGCCAAAGTGTGGATGATTTTAGGAGAGGGATTAATATTTTTCCTACTACTTGCATTTGGCTTTTATACCATTAAAAAAAATGTCTCCAAAGAATTAAGACTTGCCAAACGAGAAAAATCATTTTTATTATCTGTAACGCATGAACTCAAAACGCCCATTGCGGCTGTGAAGTTGTTTTTAGAGACGTTAAAAACAAGAAAACTAAGTGCCGAGCAAGAGCAAAAAATTATTGAGGACGCGTTAAAGGAAAATACACGACTGCAGGTCTTGAGCGAAAACATTTTATTGGTAACGAGGCTAGATGATTCGCGCGACCACATTTTTATGGAAGAAATCAAATTTGCAGATTTGCTTTCTTCTTCCATTCAACGATATCAAAATTTATTTCCAGATATACTTATTAATAAAAAAATAAACACTCCAGCAGAATTAAAAGGAGATGCTCAGCTTCTTTCAGCTGTTTGTAATAATTTAATTGAGAATTCAATTAAGTACTCTACTAAAAATAAAGAAATAAACATTGAATTAAATCAGGAAGATCATCAAATGATTTTGAAGGTGAGCGATAAAGGAATCGGAATATCTTCTGAGGAAAAACAAAGAATCTTCGAAAAATTTTATCGTGTCGGCAACGAGGAAACTCGAAAGACAAAAGGAACAGGATTGGGATTGTATATCGTTAAAAACATTGTAAAATTGCATGGCGGTAGTGTTGATGTCAAGTCTGAATTGGGACAAGGCAGCACTTTCATTGTAAAAATTCCGCAGGGATAAAAATCATTTTTTATGAATAAAAAAGTAGCACTTATAATACTAGACGGCTGGGGCCACGGGAAGAAAGACAAGAGCAATGCCGTATTCGAAGCCAATACTCCATTCACAGATAGTTTGTACACCCGCTATGCCAATGCCGAGCTGCGCACCGATGGTGAAAACGTAGGTTTGCCCGAAGGACAAATGGGTAATAGTGAAGTCGGTCACATGAATATCGGAGCAGGACGGGTGGTATATCAGGACTTGGTAAAAATCAACATAGCAATTCGTGAAGGTAGCTTTCAGCAGCACCCTACATTCTTGAGTGCATTTGATCATGCGCAAAAGCAAAATAAAAAAGTACACTTGATGGGCTTGGTTAGTGATGGCGGAGTGCATTCGCATATAGAACATTTGTTAGCATTGACGAGTATTGCCAAGAACTTTCCGAATGTAAAAACCTGTATTCATGCATTTACTGACGGCAGGGATACCGATCCAAAATCAGGTCTCGGGTTTATAGAAGATTTTGAAAAAAGAAACGAAGCAAAGAATGCACGCATTGTTTCTGTCTGTGGTCGCTACTATTCAATGGATCGCGACAAGCGTTGGGAACGCGTTGCACTCGCTTATAATTTGTTAGTCAAAGGTGAGGGTGAAAAATTTGCTACCGCTGGCGAGGCTATCGCGGCTGCATATAAATCAAACGTAACTGATGAATTTATCAAACCAGCAATAATCGGAGAAGCGGAATTGATTGAAACTGGAGATGTGGTAATCTGTTCTAATTTCCGAACTGACCGTTGTCGTGAAATCACGGAAGCATTGACGCAAAAGGATTTCCCTGATTTTGGAATGAAGAAACTTTCTTTGAAGTATATCACTATGACCAATTATGATGATACCTATAAGGGAGTGGAAGTTGTGTACGATAAAGATAATTTGGTCATGACCTTGGGCGAGGTAGTGAGCAAGGCTTCAAAGACACAAATTAGAATCGCTGAAACGGAAAAATATCCCCACGTGACTTTCTTTTTTAGTGGTGGGCGTGAAGCTGAATTTGATGGTGAGCGCAGAGCAATGGTGGCATCTCCTAAAGTAGCCACGTATGACCTGCAGCCCGAGATGAGTGCTTTTGGAATTGTGGAGAGTATTATTAAAACAACCGATGAATACCCTGCTGATTTTATCTGTCTCAACTTTGCAAACCCAGATATGGTAGGCCACACAGGAGTATTTGAAGCAGTAGTGAAAGCTGTAGAAACTACAGATGCTTGTTTGAAAGCAGTAGTGGACAACCTAAGTGTAAAAGGCTATTCATTCGTAGTCATTGCAGATCATGGCAATGCTGATTATGCGGTGAATGAAGATGGAAGTCCCAACACAGCGCATACCACCAATCCTGTTCCTATTTGGATTATTGATACTGAAGTGAAGGTTTGCAAATCTGGAAAGTTGGCAGATGTAGCGCCCACAATTTTGGCAATGATGGGCATAGAAAAGCCCGCCGAAATGACGGGCTCTTCTCTTATTTCTTAAAAATATTATCGAGTGACAGTCACTTCACCGTTGATGATTTTTCCATCGGCACGTTGAAGGATGAAGTAGTACACGCCATCTGGTTGCTCCTCCGCCGACCAGAAGTTTTCATAGTTTTCACTTTCGTATACTAGCACACCCCAGCGATTCCATACTTGGAGTTTACTATTAGGATATGCGTCAATACCTTGTATTTCAAAGAATTCGTTTTGACCATCTCCATTTGGAGAGAATACGTTTGGCACTTCGCAGGTCACGATATCAACTGCACCATTTCGTACTTGGCCGCAAGCGTCAGTGACAGTGATCAAGGTGGTACCTAGCACGGTAGAACGCAAAACTGTATTCGTTTCTTCGATAAGAATATTGGGTTCGAATACATAGGTGTAAGGAGGAAGACCGCCTCTCACAGGACTTCCAATATCACTGACACAAATTTCTGTTCTTGGAAACACTATAAAAGTATCTGGTTCGAATATTTGGAAGGGCTCCGTCCAAGTGTATCCGCAGAAATCTGTCAATGTAACATCATAGGTGCCTTCTGAACCCAGACCAAAACTTTGCTGAGGGCCTGTAGCTCCTGTAGACCATGAATAAGAATAAGGAGGATAGCCTTGATTTGGAATCGCTGTAATAGTAGCCACCTCGCCTGGACAAATAAATTCATTTTCTATATCCGTGATAAAGGGCTCGTTGATATCGTAGTCTTGGATGAATATTGTGGCGCTTTCGAGAGTTTCATCTCCAGACAAATTTGTATAAACGAAGGATAATGTTATGGATTCAGGCCCTTCTTCCAAGTCATCATCTAGTGGTGTTATGATTACCTCATATTCCTCTACACCAGGTTCAAATGTCAACTCTAAAGGATTGGAAGTTGTAAAGTCGTCTGTGATAATTGCTGTTCCTGTATAATTGAGATTAACTGTCAATGGTTCTGTCAAACAAGGGGGAGGGAGAATTCTAAATATTCCCGGAATACATCCCTCAACAACTGTCAATTCAGGAAATTGATTGTTTGGATCCTCTGTGATCGGCGTGATCAAATCTCCTGAAATATTGAAGCTTCCTTCTTTCAGAATTACTGTAGAATGTAAGCCATTATCACCACAATCAGCGATAGCAAGAGCAATATGATAAGTTTCACCACAAATAAGTTCGCTTGTTACAGTAAGCAATGTGGTAAGTCCATCGACATTAATACCTTGCACTTCTTGATTATCAATAAAATATTGAGGATTGACAGTTGCATTCACGCTGGAGATGGTGATGGGCAACACTGGGTCCGATCCTGGAACTATCGCAACATTAATCGCACCATCTGGAAAACCGGCAGGAGCGGCATATGGCCCGGTGATGCCAGGTCCTGAGAGAAAGAATGCGAAAACATCGTTAAATTGAGAGTTTTCAAATGCGAAGTATTCAATTGATCCGAAAATATAGTCAAAGCTCAAGGTGTTGCCGGTCGCTACGAAATCAAACTCCAAAACGGCCAAATCCCACACAGAAGTCACCACAAAGTCTTGGTCGATTAGTGGAGGTACTGAATTAGCCACACTTAACAGATCGGGACTTGTTACCTGTCCAGTACCAACGCCGAAATCAAAGCTACCTGGCACGTTGACACCGATCGTTTCTGTGCAAAGAACAATTCCAGAGGTAACCTGCATTGGAGCCACACCACCTGTCAACGTTCCCAACTGATAATCCACACCCGTAAATTGTGCGTTGGAATACTGAACGCCAGGACCCAAAAGTGTTTGCACGGCCTGGTCTGCAGAAACCACTGTGTATGTTTGAGCGGATGCACCAATGAAAAGAAAAGAGAGAAGTGCTGTAGAAAGTATTTTAATCATTCTCATGAAGATCGTTTTTTAGGGTGACGCCACCCTTGGTTAAAAAGTTGCCCTACAAAAATATTCTTTTCGAGGTCATATAGCATGATAAAAGGTAAAGATTTTAAACAATAGCCCGTTACCTTTGACTCATGGCAAGACCAATCATAGAAATAGAAGCCCTCACCAAATGGTACACCATTGGCCAGGAGACCGTGAAAGCATTGAATGGCGTGAATTTGACAGTCAATAAAAATGAATATGTAGCGTTGATGGGCCCATCTGGCTCAGGAAAATCAACACTGATGAATATTCTGGGTTGTCTCGACACCCCCACGCAAGGCAAATACTGCTTGAATGGTCCAGATGTCGCCAAACTCAGCGATAGTCAATTGGCTGAAATACGAAATAAAGAAATCGGTTTTGTCTTTCAAACATTCAATTTGTTACCGCGCTATTCCGCCCTAGAAAATGTAGCCTTGCCCTTGGTTTACGCAGGTTTCAGCAAAGAACAGCGCAATAAAAAAGCGGCCGAAGTGCTCACCCAAGTTGGACTTGGAGACCGCATGAAACACAAGCCAAATGAGCTTTCCGGCGGTCAGCGACAGCGCGTAGCCGTGGCTCGAGCCCTTGTGAATACCCCTTCAATTATTTTGGCAGACGAACCCACAGGAAATCTGGACACAAAAACGAGTTATGAAATCATGCTCTTGTTCGAAGAGATTCATAAACAAGGGAATACGATTATTGTAGTGACGCACGAAGAAGATATTGCACGCCATGCACACCGCATTGTAAGGTTAAGAGACGGTGTGATTGAAAGTGATGAGGTCAACGAACCAACTAAGGTTGTATTTTCGCAGCCTTAATTGCGTTTAGTTATGCCAAAACATCCAAGTATTGCCCATCTTTTTCAAGAAAAACCAATTGGTACCAGTGTCACCGTAAAGGGCTGGGTGCGCACTTTCAGAAATGATCAATTCATTACACTGACTGACGGTTCGACCATCAAAACGATACAGGTTGTCATCAACAAAGAAAATTTCGAGGAAGATACTCTTAAGAAAATTCAAACAGGTGCCTGCATCAGCGCAAGCGGAACCCTTGAAAAGAGTTTGGGAAAAGGACAAGAAATCGAAGTGGTGTGTCAGCAGCTAGAAATATTAGGTGAAAGTGACCCCAATGAATTCCCTATTCAGATGAAGCGCCATACGCTTGAGTTTTTGAGGGAAAAAGCTCATTTACGTTTTCGCACGAATACCTTCGGCGCAGTCTTCAGATTGCGACATCATTTGGCTTTCGCCATTCATAAGTTTTTTAATGATCGTGGATTTTTCTATTTGCATGCGCCCATCATTACAGGCAGCGACGCTGAAGGCGCAGGTGAAATGTTTAGAGTAACCAATCTCGATCTCGAAAATCTTCCGAAAAATGATAAGGGAGAAATAGACTACACTCAAGACTTTTTCGGAAAAACCACCAACCTCACTGTCAGTGGACAGCTGGAAGCAGAGTTAGCAGCATTGGCATTAGGAAGCGTTTATACCTTCGGCCCCACCTTTCGTGCAGAGAATAGCAATACTAGCCGTCACTTGGCGGAGTTCTGGATGATTGAGCCTG
>JBILSZ010000051.1:0-18849 GCA_044371755.1 Flavobacteriales bacterium
GGGGTGCTCGCTTTCAACCCGAACGGCACTTTGACTACCACTAGTGATGACAACTTCAAACTGCTCACTGCCAATGAAGGCTCTGGAAACCTCGCCAATAATGATGTCCTATGTTTCAAGGAAGATCTCGACGGGGAGCTTTGGATCGGAACCTTGCAAGGCCTTTCTGTAATTTACAACCAAGATGCTATCTTTAACAGTGACACCTTCGACGCCGAACCAATTCTCATCGAACAGGGAGGGAATATCCAAGAACTACTGGGCACAGAATCTATCACTGCAATTGAAATCGATGGAGGAAATAGAAAATGGATTGGAACACAAACGAGTGGTGTCTTCCTTATAAGTGCCGATGGGCAACAACAAATCCAACATTTCACTACGGCGAATAGCCCAATTCTTTCGAATAACATTATTGATATCACCATCAACCAACGCACCGGTGAAGTATTTTTTATCACTGAATTAGGAGTGATTAGCTACTTCAGCAGCGCTACCAATTTCGATGAAGACATGTCAAATGTGATTGCCTATCCCAATCCAGTTCGCGAAGATTATGAAGGAGATATCGTAATAGATGGTCTTGCCTATCAAACCACTGTCAAAATCACCGATATGCAGGGCAATATTGTAAATGAGTTGCAAAGCGAGGGTGGACGAGCAGTATGGAATGGCAAGAATTTCAATGGTGAGCGCCCTGCCTCAGGTATTTATCTCATATTCAGTGCTACCACCGATGGAGACGCCGAAAACGTCACTAAAATTGCGTTTATCAAATAAGCTCTATGGCCTCTTATGATGAAGTGCTGAAGTATTTTTACGATGCTCTCCCTATGTTTCATAGAGTAGGGCCAGCGGCTTATAAACCCGACTTAACAAATACTCTCGCCTTGTGTGAGATTATTGGGAATCCTCATAAAGATTTAAAAACCGTACACATCGCTGGAACAAACGGCAAAGGATCAACATCACATCTTATTGCCAGCGCCTTGCAGGAAGCGGGCTATAATGTCGGACTTTGCACTTCTCCTCATCTAAAAGACTTTAGAGAAAGAATAAAAATTAACGGCCGAATGATCACTCGGGAGGCTGTGGTTGAATTCTACGAAAGATACCACCAAAGCTGGGCCTCAATTGCACCTTCCTTCTTTGAAATAACCATTGCACTTTCCTTTTGGTATTTTAAAAATGAAAAAGTAGATATCGCTGTCATTGAAACAGGCCTGGGTGGGCGCCTTGATTCCACTAATGTAATTCTTCCAGAAGTTTGTGCAATCACAAATATTGGATGGGATCATATGAATCTACTGGGTGATACTTTGGAAAAAATTGCCATTGAAAAAGCTGGAATCATAAAGCCGAACACCCCGATTGTACTGGGTGAAATGAAACCGAATGTACGTTCGGTTATAATTCAAAAAGCGAATGAACATTCGGTTTTATGTATTGATGCTTCACTAGAAACAGAAGAACCGCCTACATCAGAATTAAAAGGATATTATCAAGATCAAAATAGAAGAACTGCTTACCAGACTTTACTCACTTTGAGAAAAAAAGGTTGGAATTTTAGCGTTGACCATATCTCCAATGGCTTTGCAAATGTCATTAAAAACACAGGCCTCATGGGGCGTTGGCAAGTTCTTGGAAATGCTCCCCTTACGATTGCCGATGTTGGCCACAATGTTGATGGCATTGAAATCTTGATGAAACAAGTGAATGACCAAACATTCGAAAACCTGCATTTTGTGATCGGCATGGTGAATGACAAAGACATTCAATCCGTATTGAAACTACTTCCGAAAGATGCGCGCTATTATTTTTGTAAAGCAGATATCCCTAGAGGAATAGAGGCGACGCTGCTACAAGAGCAAGCCCTTATTCAAGGGTTGAAAGGAGATGCTTACCCGAGCGTTCGTTCGGCTTTTGATGCAGCCAAAGAAAAAGCCTCCGAAAAAGATATGATCCTTGTCGGAGGCTCCGTATTTACTGTAGCTGAAGTCTTGTGATTATTTTAAAGTAAAGTTGATGGTGATGGTGCCTTTCTGATTGATTGGTCCATCAGGATTCGCGGAGAACCGCGCTGAGCGTGCAGCTTTTAAGGCCAGTTCCTCTAGTTTCGCTCTTCCCTCAGTGCCTTCGGCATCATATTTTTGAATGCTTGCACTTACCACCTTGCCTGTGCGATCAACTAAGATTGAAACAACAACTGTAGCCTCCTTTTGAGGACGTTCGTCTAAAGATGGAGGGCTAGACATCGTACGGTCGCTTAGAGCCCAATCACCGCTACCGCCACCACCACTAAAAATACCTTTACCTGATATAGACCCATCGGGTCGACCTTCGTTGCCACCGGGCTTTGTTTGTCCGCTTCCACCACCGGGTTTAGTGTTTAAAGCGTCAAGCGCATTATTCACTGTATTATTCGTTGTTTCCTTGGGCTTCGTCTCGGTTGGTTTGGTCTCCTTAGGCTTCGTCTCTTTAGGTTTAGTGGTTTCTGTTTTGGGAGCCACTACAGGAGCATCATCTTGTGTCTCCACCTGCTCCTCTTCGACTGGTTCCTGAGGAGCGGACGCCGATGGTGCAGGAGCACCAGGATCATCGCCGCTACCCATGTCCGAATCGCCTAGGGCAGCTACATTCAAGGCCATATATTGATTTCCGCCTCCCGAGCCTCCGCCACAGTCTTTCAGGGCAAGCATCAAAAGAATTGCAAGCGCTGCGTGCACCGCAATGCTACCTGAGGCAGCTATGGTCTTATGTGATTTTGATTCTGTCATTATTCTTCTTTTTTAGTACGTGTTGCAATCACTGGATTGCAGCGTAGTACCTTCAAAGTTGAAAAAAGTTCAATCGTCTCGCCAGTTGGCACATCTCTATCTACATTGAGAATTACGGTGCGCTTATCGTCGGGCTTTCCAGCCATCAATGCGGTCAACTTATCCTTCACCTCTTCCTTCATTACCTCAGTGTTGTTGACCATATATCTCAAATCCTTGGTGATGGTTACGGATGCTGAACCAGCCACCGATTCACCAGTGCTCGTCTTGGGCAGGTTCACCATTTCTCCATTCACCGCCATCGTGGACATCACAATGAAGAAGATGAGCAAGAGGAACACCAAGTCGGAGATCGAAGACATGTTTGCCTCCGCCGCCACTTTATTTCTTCTTCCAAAATCCATAGTGTGGAGTATTAGTTGGTGGGTTGTTCGAGGATGTCGATGAACTCTACGGCACGTGCTTCCATCTTGTGAATCACCTTGCCAATGCGCGCTACGAGTGTATTGTAAGCAACGTAACTTATAATACCTACAATCAAACCGACAACAGTGGTAATCATCGCCAACATCATATCACCCCCCATGCTCGCGAGGTCAGGACCATTCACCTGTATAGAGCGGAATACACCGACCATACCGATTACTGTTCCCAAGAAACCCAACATCGGTGCAGCACCTGAAGACGTCGCAAGGAAAGAAACATTCTTTTCGAGATTATAAATTTCCAATTTACCCACGTTCTCAATGGCAGCTTTGATATCGCTCATGTCCTTACCAATTCTCATGATGCCCTTCTCAATCATACGCGCCACAGGTGTTCTGCTGGTAGCACAAAGATTACGAGCGCTATCCAATTTACCCTGATTGATGTATTCCTTGATTTTCTCCATGAAATTACCCTCTTCTTTCAAAGCCTTATTGATGGCCTGAGTTCTTTCGAAGAAAATATAAACTGCCGCAATGCTTAAAATTATTTGAGGAACGTAGATGTAAGCACCTTTGATAAATTCATTCAGCCAATTGATGCCCTCCTCGACTGGAGCGTCCGGAAGATTAACGGCGTTGCTTGCTGCTTGACCACCTACGGTTAAATTGTCTTGAAGAAAAAATAACAAATCCATGTTGTTTCGAATTAAGAGTAATTAAGGCCCATGCGGGCTTGCAACGACGAAATTCGGTGGAAATTGTGATTCCCCTCACGCCTCTTACAGAACTTATTCAATACAGGTTGTTAGTGGAGTGTCTTAATGCAAGATCATCATTTCCAAAATATACACCCCGCCGCCTGCTAGATATCCCAGTAAAGCCCAAAGGGAAATATTTTTAAGATACCACATAAAGTCAATTTTCTCTAGCCCCATTACTGCCACACCAGCAGCGGAGCCTATGATCAATATGCTACCTCCTGTTCCTGCACAATAGGCTAAGAAATGCCAGAATGGTCCGTCTTGAACAAACATATCATTCCAAACATCTCCAGTGAGCGCTGGTACGATCTCGTACATATTCATGCTCGCCGCTACCAGTGGCACATTATCAATCACCGCTGATAGCATGCCTATTGCAACATTGATCGCATAAACATTACCAAGACTATCTTTTAATCCAGCCGCCAGGGTGCGCAGATGTCCCACATCTTGTAGCGCAGAAACCGCTAACAAAATTCCCAAGAAAAATAACACCGATGGCATGTCGATTTTTCTCAAAGCATGCAGCGCACTCAACTTTGATTTTTCCACCTCAGATTTTTTACCATGTAAAATTTCCGTCACCATCCAAAGCACTCCTAAACTGAACATAATACCCATAAATGGAGGCAAGTGAGTGACGCTCTTGAAAATGGGCACAAACAACAATCCACCCACGCCCAATATAAATGCGAGCGAGCGTTCCCTTCCCGAAATAGACTTCCCTTCGTCATTAATGTTTGAAGGCCTCGTAACGTCCCCTTTTAGCACAAATGTCAATACAATAAGGGGAACTATCAGATTGACTAAACTGGCAAGAAACACCTCTTTCATGATGCTTGCACTCGTAATCTGCTTTCCAATCCAAAGCATTGTTGTGGTCACGTCTCCAATAGGCGACCACGCACCGCCACTATTCGCAGCAATCACGATGATACCTCCAAAAAACCAACGCGTCTTTTGATCGTCGATCAATTTGCGCACAAGACTCACCATCACAATTGCGGTAGTCAAATTGTCTAAGGCCGCTGATAAAAAGAAAGTGAGAATACCAATCACCCACATCAATCGCACTTTACTTTTAGATTGAATACGATCGGTAATCACTCTAAATCCTTCGTGTGCATCTACGATTTCTACAATCGTCATTGCGCCCATCAAGAACAACAAAATGCCCGCTATCTCTTGAAGGTGATGCAACAATCGATGATCAAAAAATTCTGCAAGCGGAATGCTCTCTTTGCCTTCCATAGAAAGCATGTGGCCATAGTCACCGAGCAAATGTTCGGGTACTGCCGAAGCGCCCACCACCAATATCGACCAGCACAACACACCCGTAATAAGCGCTGATGCCGCTTTGTCAATTTTAATTGAATGTTCTGTAGCAATAGCAATGTAGCCGAGAACGAAGACTACCAGAATAAGAATTTCCATATCAAAAAAAATTACGACGGCTTACCCGTCTTGAGATACATTTTAATATTGTGTCGTGAGCCCATCTGCATCACATCTACCAAATCTTGCACGGTAAGCGTGCGCTCAATGTTGATGGCACATGCGGCTTCTGGATCTTTTTTAGCAATGGCTTCGAGGCGTACCTCGAGTTGTTCCAAGCTCATCATTTCACCATCAATATAATAATTCTTCTGAGCATCTACCGTCAATTGTACGTTGCGCTTCGACTCTTTCTCTTTGTTGTCTGCTGCCGAAGGAAGCATCACCTTCACTACATTGGGATTGGTCATGGTAGAAATAATCAAAAAGAAAAGCAGCAAGAAAAACATAATATCATTCAGCGAATGTGTGCTCACCTCCGCCGCTCCCTTACGTCTTCGATTGATTTTCATTCTTACTTATTCTTTTTTGACATGGCTACTTTCAACACCAAAGCATGTTCTTGCACATTCGATACGAATTTATCGATTTGATTTTGGAATAAATGATACGCTGAAAAAGCAAGAATACCCACTACGAGGCCTGCCGCTGATAATACCATCTTTTTGTAAAGACCTTCTGAGATGATGGAAATGCTGATATCGGAACTAATTGAGATATCAAAGAAAATAGTGATTACCCCGATGATGGTACCCACGAAACCGAAGAGCGGCGCAAGACCTGCGATCATAGAAAGATAGCTCAATCCTTTTTCTAAACGCGACACTTCAATGTTGGCAGCATCTTCTAGAATTTTATCAAGTTCGGTCGGATTGGCTACATCAGTGATGGCAGCATAGTTGAAGATTCTGCCCCAGCTATCTCCGCGCTTCTCGCACAGAGCGCGCATTCCCGCCTTGTCATTTTTTTCCATCAAAGAAGCCAAGGTCTCAAGACTCTTGTCATCGATTTTGGCATTTTTGGAAATAAACATCAAACGCTCCGCGATGATGATGATTGCCGCGACCGAAAGTAAAAGGAGAATGAGCATTACCACTCCCCCTTTGATCAACAACCCAATAATATCGAGCGACTGCTCCACCGGAGCCCCTTGTAACAACATAAGCCGAATATTTTGGGGCGAAGATAAGGAAAAGGGGGGAAGGGGGAAGGGGGAAGGGGGAATGAGGAGGAGGAGGAATAGGGGATAGGGAACAGGAAATAGGGAATAGGGAATAGGAGTAGGGAATTTGGAGATTGGAATTTAGAACTTGGAATTTAGAACTTGGAATTGTGAATTTTGAATTCAGAATTCAGAATGGTGAATTCAGAATTGAGATTTGTGCCGCTTGCGGACTCCGTAGGAGTCTAATGTTTGTAACATCATGAAGCGCTGACGCTCTCCCCGACTCCGTAGGAGTCGCACATGATGGGGAATGGTGCTGATTTTTTCTATGAGAAGGTGATAAAACTGTAGTCTTTTGAATTATATTCGAACCACTCTTTCCACAAAAAAAGAACTTGAATGAATTTACGAAAAACGAGATATCGGAACCGGAGCGTTTTCTCAACCATTCATTATTTTCAGATGATAAAAAAAGTAATGCTCATATTACTTTGCGCTTGTGCCTTCCAAATGAGCGCCCAGTTCAACAACCTATACCTCACGGATCAGAGGGGGTATGGATTAGCGATCGAAGAAGATGAGATAACGGGAAATTATATTTTCCCATATCTCTTCGGGGATCCTGAAACACCCGGTAATGTGCTTGATATGCGAAGGTACTCTCCAGAAGGAGAGTTACTTTTCGAGTTTGGAGTAGAGTTGAACAATCTTTATGACTTTCCAACAGGAATAGAAGTTAAAGACTATATGGTTTACATGGCACTTCCTCGATTCTTAATGGGTGAATATCGAAGAAACTACATTGTAGGCTACAATGCATTCACTGGAGAGGAAAAATGGGAGGCGAGTCAAATCGAAAATGACATGGCCTTAGCCTACTCACAACCTCTAATGTGTTGGAATAATCAGGGAGAACTTCTATATGTCTATTTTCAAATTGAGGATCTAGAACTTCCCTCTTCTCTAGATATGGGTTTCTGCGGCAAACTTAAATTGGCGAAAATAAATCTAGACACCGGGGAGTTCTATGAAGATTTGTACATTTCAGAAACGCTAAATGAATTTACTCCCTTAAATGTTAAGGCTACGGATGACAACGGTCTTGTTGTTCTCGCTCTTGGTTTTGATCTAACTTCACTCCCCCCTTGCGATGGTCCTTTGACCACTGTATCATACGGAATGCTCTTAACAAAGTACGATTCTAATTTCGAAATAGAATGGACCAACTATTACCCTCCTCCGGAGGAATATAATACCATTGCGGGAAACAAGATATTACGCGATCTTGAGATTACCACAGATGATTGTATAGTTGCCGCGGGTACATGCTCTGGAGTATTCAATGAACCTTTCGAGTACTTCGAACTCCCCTGGGTCCTCAAAATCGACGCTTGCGGCAATGAGATTGTAACCGACTGTTCCCTCAGCGGCTTGAGTGAACTTTCGGGGAGGAATAAAATTTCGATTTATCCGAATCCTGCACGGGATCGCGTTTTCCTTAAAGCAGAAAATGCGATCCAACGTGCGATGATTTTTGATATGAATGGTAAAGTGGTTCACGATGAAATCTTCAGCGGCGCCCAAGAACAAACCCTCTTCATCGATCACCTCCCCCAAGGCCTATACCTCGTCACCGCCATCGACAACAAAGGCGTGAGGAGCAGTACGCGAGTGGTGGTGGAGAAATAGCGACGGAGGGACGGAGGGACGGAGGGACGGAGGGACGGAGGGACGGAGGGACGGAGGGACGGAGGGACGGAGGGACGTGTGAGACCGATAGGAAATAGGAAATAGGGGGGAAGATAAACGTTAATAGCCTGCCCATTCATGGGCAGGTGGGGAACAGGAGAGAGATTAGAATTTGGAGTTTGGAATTTTGAATTCCGAATTAGTTATTGCGAATTAGTTATTGCGAATTGGCTATTGCGAATTCGTCGCCCCTCGCCCCTCGCCTCTCGCCTTTTAAACCAGTTTCTTCAACGCTAACTCGAAGGCGGTGGCGGTGATGCGGCGCTTTTCGGGGTGAATATCGCGTACCGCTTTTAAGGCTTTGTGAATCGTTTCTGATGTGTCCGTAAAAATACCATCGTCGGTCAAATCAACGTCGCCGTTGCTCATCAGGTAGGCGAACACGCGCGCCATGCCACAGTTGGCAATGAAGTCGGGAATCAAGCTAATCTTCTCATCCACCAATTCAGCAATCGGACCGTAGAATATTTGTGCATCAGCAAAAGGTACATTCGCTCCACATGCCACCACCTCTACTCCACTCGCTATCATACGTTTCACTTGATCTTCGGTGATCAATCGCGATGCTGCACAGGGTAAAAATACATCCGCCTTCACATCCCAGATCTTTGCATTCACTTCTTCAAAACTCAAAAGATCAGGTGCATTCAGCGCATTGCCGTGGCGCTCGATGAACATGGTTTTTATTTCTTCAAAAGAAAATCCTTCCTCTCGAATGAGACCTCCGGCACGGTCGATGATGCCCACCACTTTCGCTCCTTGCTGGCTCATATAATAAGCCGCTGCTCCTCCTACATTGCCCCAACCCTGCACTACTACTTTTTTGCCTTCTACTTTTCCTCCCCACAACTCATAGAAATGACGCACGCTCTCTGCCACGCCAAATCCAGTAATCATATCAGCTACTTTGTATTTTTTATCTATCGATGGTGTGTACTTCTCATCTTCCAACACCTTTACTACACCCAGTCGCAAATTGCCAATGCGTTTTACCTTCTGCGCTTCGGTTGGTTGAAAGTGGCCATTGAATACACCCTCTTGCGGATGCCACACACCACAATCTTCTGTAATCGGAATCACTTCATGTATTTCATCCACATTCAAATCTCCGCCTGTGCCATAATAATGCTTCAACAGAGGCGCTACAGCTGCGTACCAGCGCTCTAATACTTCTTTCTTTCGGGGATCGCGAGGATCGAAATTGATTCCACTCTTCGCACCACCAATCTGAGGGCCACTCACTGTGAATTTGACTTCCATGGTCTTGGCCAACGATTCTACTTCTCTTTTATCGAGTCCTACACGCATGCGCGTGCCACCACCCGCAGCGCCGCCACGTAATGAATTGATCACCACCCACCCTTCAGCATCGGTGAGTGAATCTTTCCATTCAAAAACGATTTCAGGTTTTTTGTTTTCGTACTTAGACAAAAGTGTTTTCATTGTGCAGGAATAATTTTGACGCACCAAACCTCACGTGAATATTTCACTTACGCAAGGATTTTTGAAAAAAGATGAAAAAAAATCACAGCCAAATTGCACCGCCAACACTGTCATTAGACGCTCCGGTCACCGAACGAAGTGTATTCACTTCTCCCGAAAGGCGCAGCACACCGAGGAAGCCGAAGATCACCGCTTCTTTGAATTGAATAATTTGTGATGACGGAATATGAATCTCAGCGCTACTCAAATCTCGCACGCGTTCTATCAAAAACTCATTAAATGCTCCACCACCAGTCACAAGAATCTGTGAAATTGATTTACTTTCAATGAATCCGCCAATCTGAATTGCAATATGCTCCACAGCAGTGCGCATTAAATCTTCAACCGAATGATCATTCGGTAAGAGATCTTTTTTATAAAAAGTTTCAAAAAATTCTCTGCCTAAAGACTTTGGCAGTTCTTTATTATAAAATGGAATCGCGTTCCATTTTGCCAATAAAGATTCAATCACATTTCCTTTTCTCGCCAACATTCCTCCCTCATCATATTCCTTACCTTCCATTGCTGCAATTGCATTCAAAAGAATATTGCATATACTCAGATCCCCTGCAATGCGCCGTCCGTCTTCTTGCAAAGAAATATTGGCAATGCCTCCGAGATTCAGGCACGCCACATATTCAGAAAATAACAGGGCGTCTCCTATAGGAACGAGCGGCGCACCTTGCCCGCCGAGAGCTACATCTTTTGTTCTGAAATCTGCCACCACAGGAAGCTTTGTTGCCGCAGCAATATGCGCTGGACTGCCTATTTGAAGTGTCAGCGATTGTTGGGGATCGTGAAATATCGTATGACCGTGAGAACAAATTGCTTCGACTTCGATGATATTATTTTTAGAAATAAAATCATTCACCCACTGCCCATGAAGCTGTCCAAGCTCAACATGGAGCATACTCAAATCGTAACCCGTCAACTCCATAGCTCCCTTCAAACGGGCTTTCCAATCTGGAGAGTAAGAAACTGTTTCACCAATGTGAAAATCAAAACTCCAGTGCTGATCCTTTTTGTAAAAAGTACAATAAGCTATGTCCAGGCCGTCTAGCGAGGTTCCACTCATGAGGCCTATGACACGGTATTGCTTCATGAAATAGCCGCGAACGCTGCCCCGTACATCTTCATGCGTTGTTCTTTGATGCCTTTATCTGCGAGATAATCATCATAGGTGGTGCGCTTGTCGATGATGCCTTTAGGTGTCAACTCAATGATACGATTGGCAACGGTGTGAGTGAATTCGTGGTCATGTGAAGTAAATAACGCCACGTGTTTCCATTCTTTCATCGCATTGTTGAACGCAGTGATGGATTCCAAGTCCAAGTGGTTGGTAGGTTCGTCTAACATGAGACAGTTGCCATTGGCCAACATCATGCGAGAAATCATGCAACGCACTTTTTCTCCTCCGCTCAACACGTTGGATTTTTTCAATACTTCCTCTCCACTGAATAACATTTTACCTAAAAATCCTCGTACGTATGTTTCGTCTTTATCGGTTGAATACTGACGAAGCCAATCTACAAGATTGTCTTCCGCATTGAAGTATTTATCGTTATGGTTGGGCAGATAAGCCGTCGTGATGGTGCTACCCCATTCATATTCGCCTGTATCCGGTGTGTCATTCCCGTTGATGATTTCAAAGAATGCAGTTATTGCAGCGTGGTCTTTTGAAATTACTGCCACCTTATCACCTTTGATCAGTTTGAACGAAACATCCGAAAACAAAAGATTGCCCTCGGCACTTGTCTTCGAAAGATTTTCAACGTTCAAAATCTGATCACCACACTCACGGTCAGGTCTGAAAATGATACCTGGATATTTTCTTGTACTTGGTTGAATATTATCAATAACCAATTTGTCGAGGAGCTTTTTACGGCTCGTCGCCTGGCGCGACTTCGAAGCATTCGCACTAAAGCGCTCCACGAACTCTTGAAGTTCCTTGCGCTTATCTTCCATCTTCTTGTTTTGATCCGCACGTTGGCGCAGCGCCAACTGACTTGATTCGTACCAGAAAGTATAGTTACCAGTATACAATTGAATCTTACCAAAATCAATATCTACGATATGCGTACACACCGCATCAAGGAAGTGACGGTCGTGTGATACGACAATCACGGTATTTTGAAATTCTGCAAGAAAATCTTCGAGCCAGGTAATCGTTTCGACGTCCAAGTCGTTGGTAGGCTCGTCGAGCAGGAGGATATCTGGATTTCCGAATAATGCTTGCGCTAAAAGCACGCGAACTTTTTCTTTACCAGTGAGATCGCTCATTACACGGTGATGATCATCTGGTTTGATGCCAAGACCGCTAAGCATGTTGGCAGCGTCGCTCTCCGCGTTCCATCCGTCCATTTCAGCGAAGATGGTTTCTAATTCCGCGGCCTTCTCGCCATCCGCATCGGTGAAATCTGTTTTAGCATAGATCGCATCTTTTTCCTGCATCACATTCCAAAGCTTCTTATTGCCCATCAACACCGTCTGAAGCACAGGCACACCGTCGAATTCGAAGTGATTCTGCTTGAGTACAGACATACGTTCACCAGCGCCAATTATGACCTCACCAGTAGTGGGGTCAATATCACCAGAAATGATTTTAAGAAAAGTAGATTTTCCGGCGCCATTGGCACCGATCACGCCATAGCAGTTGCCAGGAGTGAATTTGAGATTTACTTCTTCAAAAAGGGTGCGCTTGCCGTAGCGCAATGAAAGATTGGATACCGCCAACATGAGCTGAAAATTTTGCGGCCGCAAAGATACGAAGAAGCAGGCGATTCCAATGATTATCACCCGAATAACAAATATTCGTGTTGAACCCGTTCAGTGGTTTTCTTGTTATATTCGCGGCCAAACCAAACGAACAATGCATTTCGAATTAAGTGAAGAGCACAAAGCAGTGCAAGCCGCTGCAAGAGATTTCGCTCAAAACGTCCTCAAACCAGGCGTTATCGAAAGAGACGAACATCAAAAATTCCCCGCAGAAGAAATAAAGCAACTCGCAGAGCTAGGCTTTATGGGTATGATGGTAGACAACAAATATGGCGGAAGCGGAATGGATACGCTGAGCTATGCCATCGCTATGGAAGAAATTTCCAAGGTAGACGCTTCTGCGTCGGTGTGTATGTCTGTAAACAACTCATTGGTTTGTTACGGACTGGATGCTTACGGCACGGAAGAACAAAAGCAGAAATACCTTGTGCCTCTTGCAAAAGGTGAAAAAATTGGAGCTTTCTGTTTATCAGAGCCAGAAGCTGGTTCTGACGCTACATCACAGCGCACCACTGCTATCGACATGGGCGACCATTATTTGCTTAATGGTACAAAAAACTGGATCACCAACGGTAGCACTGCAAGCACATACCTCGTAATTGCACAAACGGACGCCGCTAAGGGTCATAAAGGTATCAACGCCCTCATCGTAGAGCGCGGCATGGAAGGCTTCATTATAGGTGCAAAAGAGAATAAACTCGGAATCCGCGGTAGCGATACGCACACTTTGATGTTTCAAGATGTAAAGGTTCCAAAAGAAAATAGAATTGGCGAAGATGGCTTTGGTTTCAAATTCGCGATGAAAACACTCAGCGGCGGTCGTATTGGTATTGCAGCCCAGGCTCTTGGAATCGCAGCAGGTGCTTACGAACTAGCCCTCGCCTATTCAAAGGAAAGAAAAGCTTTTGGTAAAGAAATATCTCAACACCAAGCTATCGCTTTCAAACTAGCAGATATGGCCACTGACATCGAAGCGGCGCGCCTCCTAGTGTACAAAGCAGCTTGGATGAAAGACCAAGGTTTGAACTACGACGAAGCCAGCGCGATGGCTAAATTGTATGCTTCAACTGTGGCTATGAAGCACACAGTGGAAGCTGTTCAAATCCACGGCGGATACGGATTTGTGAAAGAATATCACGTGGAGCGTTTGATGCGCGATGCGAAAATCACTCAGATTTACGAAGGAACAAGTGAAGTGCAGAAAATCGTGATTTCACGCAGCGTTCTCGGAAAATAAGACTTCCCACACAGCGATGTGTAGAACAAATACAGACACCCCGGCCTAGGTCGGGGTGTTTTTTTTTATTTAGCATCAGATAAAAAAATCTATGAAACGTTTTCTTTTTCCGCTGCTCATCCTATGTGGACTTGCCTTTGTGGGGTATGTCTTTTTTACCTTTTTGAAAGAAAAAGAAACAGGCCGCGATCCTTGGGCTGCCCTTCCCTCCGAAAGCGAAGTCATCATCGAATGCAATCCCATACATAACGCTTCCAATGCACTCGAAGCTTTAACGGGGCTTCAAAATATCCCTTCATTTTCATTCATTCAAGCCATTTCATCCAAGTTTGCCAGCGTAGAACTTTCTCAAAAAATCTCCTCGAATACTGGCATTTTTTACATTTCAAATGACCCGTCAAAAGCAGGGTTTGCCGTAGCCGTAAACAAAAACTTTTCGATCTCTGATATCACTTCATCCACAAGTGCAAATGCCTCATTCCAAGGAATAGAAATTCATGAAACGGCTGGTGTTTTCTTTGCTGTATTTGATGGATACTGCATCGGTTCTAATACGGCATCTCTTATTGAGTCTTCTATCATTGCTGCACAAAAAAGTGCGCCTTTAAATGAGTTGTCCACTTTACGCGATAAGGCCGCTCGCGATGCCGCAATTTCATTTTATACCAAAATAAACGATGAAACCTGGATTAATCTCGAAATTCAATCTACCGTAAACAACCCCAAACACCTTACGGGAACGGCGGTTTCAAAGAATAAAAAAAATCGCCTTTTTGCTATTGGTTCTGGAAACGCAACTCCGATGGCGCCTATGATACCCACGACAGCCGAACATTGGGAAATGTGGATAAACAGTGATGTCACCGAAGCGCATTCTAACATTTACACTTATCTTTTTCCAGAAGAAAAAAAGGACTATTGGTCGCAGGCGTGGCTCTCCGTTGGAGACAGTTGTGCGTGTGATTTGAATGAAGTCTGGATCAATCGCCTTTCCGGAAATTACGGCACGTTCTATTTAACACAGGACAGCATTACAAAATCCGTGGCATTCTATGAGATCAGCGACACAACAGACTGGAACGTGCAATGGGCAAGCATTGCTACGACCACAACCAACGGAATTTATCAATTCAAATATCCTGATCTCTTTTCTCGATACGATAATAGTACCGCTCTCACGCCGCATCTCTTTGGAATCTTAAAAAATGGATTCCTATACGCAGCTGAAGAAGAAAGCACCATTGTGGCGTTGAAAAACACCAATGCTTTTCAACTCCCCTACTCACAAAAAAGCAGTGACAACCTCGCACTCGTATGGCATGGTCCATTGATTATGAATGCTGCACTTCCTTCTAACTTCAACCTCATTTTGAATGCACTAGGCATTCGAGAAATTCAGTTGACAGCCACTGAGAGTTGGCCAATCATTGAATACTTAAGAGATGATGTTAACGAAATAACCGTAGAAGCTTCTAATCCAGATTCAGAACAGTCCAATGACATTCCAAGCAAACCGAATGATAGTTCGGTAATACCGAATGAACGCTCGGTCAATGAATGGAAAGTAAAAAACCACAAAGATAATTCCGCAGAAACCATCAGATTCACTAGCAGTGGGGAAATAGAACTCTTGGGAAGCGATAGCAAATCCCTTTGGAAAGTAGCTGTTGATGGTGCCATTCTTGGGGATGTGATTCAAATCGATGCATTTAAAAATGGTAAACTTCAATATTTGTTCGTGGCAGGAAGCAAGCTCTATTTATTAGATAGGAATGGTAAAAATGTAGGGAACTTTCCATTGGCACTGAAAAGCAAACCAAATACGGGCGCTTATGCTTTCGACTATGAAAACAATAAGACCTACCGCATTATAATTGGTTTAGAAAATGGAGAAGTATTGAATCTTACATCAGAAGGCACAAGCACTGCTGGATGGAATTATTCTAAGGGTAAAAAGATCACTGCTATTCAATATGAGAAAACAAGTAATGGTGATCGCCTAATTCTCACCACAGAAACAGGTGCTACTATAAAAATCAAGCGCAATGGAACTCCGGGGTAAGGCAGCATTTCTTATAAAAAATGGCCCCGCCGCAGAGGCCTTTGAATGGCGAGACATTGCTATTCCTGAACCGAAAGAGAATGAAGTGCTCATTGAGGTTTCATCCTTTGGATTAAACTTCGCTGATGTATTAGCCAGAAACGGACTTTATCGCGAGGCTCCACCCCTGCCTTCTATTATTGGATACGACGCCACAGGAACGGTGATTGCTATTGGTAAAAATGTAGATCCGAAGTGGCTTCATAAGAGAGTCGCAGCTTTGACGCGCTTTGGCGCCTATGCCACTCATGTGTGCACGCCTACAACAGGCATCGCCGAAATACCTCATGAAATGCCAGATGTAGAGGCGTGTGCGCTGGGCACGCAATACGCCACAGCCTATTATAGCGCTCGCTACATGCAACAATGTCGCAAAGGTGAAAAAGTATTGGTGCACGCCGGCCTCGGTGGTGTAGGCACAGCGCTCATTCAATTGCTTCAAGACAGCGGGTGTGAAATATTCGCGACTGTTGGTTCTAATGAAAAGAAAGCCATACTTGAAAAGCGCGGCATAAAAGCCTTTAACTATAACACAGAAGACTACGAAGCTGGCATCAAGGCAACTCTCGCTGGAGATAAATTGGACGTAAGCTTTAACTCCATTGCTGGAAGTACTTTCAAAAAGGACATGCGCCTCTTAGGTAGCGGCGGTCGACTTGTGCTCTATGGCTTCGCTGAACGCAGCGGAAAAACAGGTGGCAAATGGGCCACTATGAAGCTATTGTGGTCGATGGGATTGCTTATGCCTATTTTTTTACTAGCAAAAAGCAAATCCATTATCGGTGTGAACATGCTCAAAGTTGGAGACCACCGCGCACACATCATTCAAGAGTGCATGGAAGAATTGGTAGTACTTTGGAAACAAGGTAAAATCAAACCTATCAACGGCGGTGTATTTTCCAAAGAAGAACTCTCTAAAGCACACCACGCACTGGAAACCAGACAGATAAATGGGAAGGCAATCATCTCTTTGAAATAGAATTTCCGTTAAAATCAAAAAAGCCCCCTTTAATTTAAAATAACGAACCGTTCGTTCATTACATCCCTTTGAGTTGAAACGAATTGCGAAATTTAGGAGTACCAAACCAATAATTAGTACTTACTAAAACCTGTTCGTTATGTCAAACAAAGCATCTGATCAATTGCACAAACTCATCAAGAGTATGAGCAAGCCTGAGAAGCGTTACTTCAAAGTATTCTCTTCTCGTCATATAATCGGTGATGAAAACAACTATCAAACCCTGTTTGACGCCATCGACAAACAGGAAGAGTATGACGAAGAAAAACTCTTGAAAAAACTCAAGGACAAAGGGTTTGTCAATCGCTTTTCTATCGCAAAAAATCGTCTATACAATGCATTACTAAAGAGTTTGGATAGTTTCCATTCTAACTCGAGCATAGAGGCACAAATACATAGACAAGTGCACGCAGCAGAAATTCTTTACAACAAGTCTCTTTATGATCAAAGCTTGAAAGTGCTACACAGTGCAAGAAAAGTGGCGGAAAAACACGAGCTCTTCACCGTCTTGATCGAAATATCAAAATGGGAAAAACGCATTTTAGAAAAAGGAAACTATGATGATATTCAAGAAATGTCTGAACTCGATGAAATTTTCAGAAGAGACATGGAAATCCATGAAAAACTGAAGACCACCGAGGAACTTTGGAATATTAAAAGTAAAATATTCTCTCAGCTATATAGACAGGGAAAAGTGCGGACAGAAGAAGAAACCAGACATTTTAAAAAGCTTATTGATGACGCACACCAGCGTCTTGCCAAACAAGAAATAGGTGTGGAAAACGAATATCTTTTGAGACATATTAGCAGTGCCTATCACTTTGCACTTGGTGAATATTCACTTTGCTATCCCTTTTTAAAAGAAAATATTGAAATCATCCAACAGCATCCACATCTCTTCGAAGAAGAACCAGGTATTTATTTATCTGTATTATCGAATACCATTTATGTCGGTATGCGTCTTGGCCAATGGGACGAGGCATTTAAATATCTTGATGAATTGCGCGCATTCCCTCAAACCCTTGCGGAGCGCATGAATGAGGATTTGGAGATTCGTCTTTTTTCACTCGGAAAAAGTACTGAATTGGCGCTATATGCTCAGAGTGGCGAGTTTGAAAAAGGATTGGAAATTATTCCTGAAATCAAGCTTGGACTGGGAGCATTTCAGGAACACCTCAGCAACGTGCGCAAGGCTCACTTCTATTTTAATATCGCCGTGATTTACTTTGGCTTAGAACAATATCACGAAGCGTTGAAATGGGTCAATAAACTCCTTAACAACGTTGACATTGACAAGAGTAAAGACATTCACTGCATCGCTCAAATATTGAATCTGGTAATTCATCTGGAGTTGGGAAATAAGGAGCTCTTGCCCTATACCCTGCGCTCTACACAACGATTCTTGGCGACCCGCAACAAAGTTTTTGAATTTGAAAATGTGATGCTCTCATTCGTGAATGAGATGCTTAAAAAGCGCACCAACAAAAGCAATGAAGACTTGTATAGCGATTTGGTGGAACAACTACAAGTACTACGAAGCAATCCATTCGAGCAATTTGTATTTGAATATTTTGACTTTCATTCTTGGGCAAAAAGCAAAGCAGAAGGAAAGAAATTCAGAGAGCAGTTGGTAGCATGATGAAATGGTGCAAATTTGCACTATGAATGACAATCGCACAGAGTTAGAAAAGCTAGGGGAGTTTGGTTTAATCAAGCACCTTACCCAATACTTTAAAATACAGCATGCCTCTACCGTTAAAGGTGTAGGTGACGATGCTGCCATCATAGAAAATACTGCTGGAGAGCAATTGGTGGTGACCACAGACTTATTGGTGGAAGGCGTACACTTTGATTTAATGTACGTGCCATTGAAACATTTGGGTTATAAGAGCATTGTGGTAAATGTGAGTGATGTATACGCGATGAATGCCACTCCGAAGCAAGTAACTGTAAGTATTGCCGTTAGCAATCGCTTTTCACTAGAAGCCATAGAAGAGCTTTACGCTGGTATAAAAAAAGCA
>JBILSZ010000138.1:0-5664 GCA_044371755.1 Flavobacteriales bacterium
CGCATCACCGCATGCGAACGCGTGATCATCATGCTCGAACGCATTACACCTACAAGTTTAGTAATGCGTCAGAACATGCGCACACAGTCGGCTTCTACCCTGCAACTTGAATTGATTAAAAGTGTAAGAGAAGAATTTGAATTGAACGTTTCACTTCAATTATACGTCAGCGATGATACTTGGAATAAAGTAAAAAATGCCAAGGACGAAGTTTTGGAATTGGTAAGAATCGCTTTCAGCAAACTTCCTGAAAATGCCACAGGCATCGACCTTAGCAAAGAGATATTCCAAATCGAAGCCATGACAGGCAACCAAAAAATCAGCGAAGCTTTGAAGGCAGTAAAAAACGAAATTGCCAATCGCTATTAAATCTTACGCTCGCCTTTAATATACACTTCTTGAATCAAATTGCTACCAAAGTAGTAGGGCAATTCAGCAATTTCCTTAAGAGGTCGTACGATTAAAAAATCTGCTTGTTTGCCCAAAGTAATTGAACCGACACGTGCGTTCAGTCCCATTGCATACGCACCGTTCAGCGTGGATGCATTGAGCGCTTCTTCTGGTGTAATGTTCATATTGACACAAGCGAGACTCATCACCAAATTCATATTTCCCGAAGGTGATGAACCCGGATTAAAATCAGATGCCAAGGCAAAAATGATATCGTTATCAATCAACTTTCTTGCAGGCGTGTAAGGGATTTTTATAAAAAGAGAACATCCAGGCAAAGCCACAGCGGCTGTGTTGGTGCCGCGAAGAGCCGTCACATCATCATCCGTCAAAACTTCCAGATGATCCACACTCAGCGCTCCGTGGCGCACACACACTTCCACTCCACCGATGGCATTGAATTGATTCACGTGTACTTTTGGAATTAACCCCAATGCTTTTGCGGCACCGAGTATTCGTTCGGTATCAGTAACACTGAAATAATTTTCTTCACAAAAAACATCAATAAATTCAGCTAAACCCTGCTCGGCAACACGCGGAAGCATCTCCTCCACTATCAATTTCACATATTCTTCTTTTCTATTTTTATAATCTGCAGGATAAGCGTGAGCGCCCAAAAACGTGGCTTTGATATTCATCGGATGCGCTTGCTTTAGTCTCTTAATGACACGAAGCATCTTCAACTCTGCGTCTGTCGAAAGTCCATAACCGCTCTTTATTTCGAGCGATGTGGTACCCATTCGCATCAATTCATCCAAACGATCGAGTGCGTCTTCAAAAAGCGCATCTTCCGACATATCCGCAAGCTTTGCAGCCGAATTCAAAATACCACCGCCCTTCGCAGCGATCTCTTCGTAGGTCATGCCTTTTATGCGATCACTAAACTCACCTGCTCTAGAAGCTGCAAACACCGCATGAGAATGAGAATCACAATAGCCAGGAATAATCCAGCCACCATCGGCATCTACGATCTCCAAGTCGCGCCAATCGCTAATGCCAGGCCAATCTGCCATTTCACCAAAGTCAACAATGACTTCATCTTCCACCGCTAGCCACGCATTTTGAATCATCGGTAAATGAGCCAACTGAGAACCTCTAAGCGCATTCACATCCGCAGCATGCGTGCCCACTAAAGCACCGATATTTTTCACGAGCAATTTCATAGGCGCAAGTTAATTTCGTTTAATAATGAAATCAGCTATTTTAATAATCTTTTCATCCATTACCTTTGAATCATGTCAGCAAACACATTTGGACACCTTTTTCGCGTCACCACCTTCGGTGAATCTCATGGACCTGCTATTGGCGGCGTCATCGACAGCTGTCCTGCTGGACTGCCCATCGACACTGCATTCATTGCTTCGGAGATGCGCCGCCGCAAGCCCGGACAAAGCGCTATTACCACCCCTCGGGTCGAAGATGATGAAGTAGAAATTCTCTCCGGTGTTTTCGAAGGTCGCACCACGGGAACGCCCATAGGTTTTTTAATAAAAAATAAAGACCGAAAATCAAGCGACTACGATGCCCTTAAAGATGTGAATCGCCCCGGACATGCCGACTTCACTTACAACGCAAAATATGGTATCCGCGACCATCGCGGAAGTGGTCGTGCCTCGGCGCGCGAGACAGCAGCGCGCGTTTTTGCCGGAGCCATAGCGAAATTGTATTTATTACAAAAAGGCATCTCCGTAAGCGCCTACGTGCATTCTGTACATGATATTTCTATTGAAAAACCCATAGAAACGCTCGACCTTTCACTCTCCGAACAATCCATAGTACGCTGCCCTGACCCAGAAACAGCAGAGAAAATGATTGCTCTGATTGAAAAAATGAGAGATGAAGGCGACTCTGTAGGCGGCACCATCGTTTGCGTTTGCAAAGGCGTGCCTGCCGGATTGGGCGAACCTGTATTCGACAAACTCCACGCCCAGCTTGGACACGCCATCCTCAGCATCAATGCCGTGAAAGGCTTTGAAATCGGCGACGGCTTTGCTTCCACCCACCGCAAAGGCAGTGAAAACAACGACAGCATGCGCGAAGGTGTATTCAGCAATCACGACGGTGGCATACAAGGCGGCATCAGTAATGGAAAAGACATCATCTTTAAAGCCGCATTCAAACCCGTATCCACCATCTCCAAAGAGCAAACGACCACCGACAAAGATGGTAATGTGGTCCAATTATCAGCAAAAGGCCGCCACGACCCTTGTGTTTTGCCGCGAGCGGTCCCAATTGTTGAAGCAATGGCAGCATTGGTAATTATGGATAATTATCTTTTGAATAAAGTTCAAAAGGAAACTATTTAAGGTATTTTTGAAGAGTCCACAAAACGCTCATGAAAAAAATACTCAAATACACAGGAATTACCCTTGGTGTAATTTTCCTTCTGTTGCTCATCGCTCCATTCTTGTTCAAAGGAAAAATCGTTGATGCTGTAAAACAAGCAGCCAACGACAATCTCAACGCAAGTGTCAACTTCGACGATGTGAGCCTCTCACTAATTCGCAACTTCCCAAACTTGCGTCTTACCATCGAAAACCTCACCGTTACTAACAACGCACCGTTTGATAGCGTGCAGCTCGCTAAAATCGGCGATCTCATCGCCGTAGTAGATATCATGTCTGTTTTTGGGGATGAAATTCAAGTAAAAAAAATTGGTATCGTCGATCCTTCATTCGACATCCGCGTACTCGCTGATGGCACTGCCAACTATGACATCGCAAAAGAAGACACCACGGCCACGGCCGTTGAAGAAGCACCAGCAGATACGGCGGCATCTACTTTTAAAATGAAATTAAAAGAGTATTATATCGAGAATGGCAACATTCGTTATGAAGACAAAACGACGCCAATGCTCATGGAAATCTTTGCATTGAACCATTCTGGAACAGGCGATTTTACACAAGACCTTTTTGTACTTCCTACTATAACCTCTGCTGAAAAAATCAATTTCATTTACGATGGTGTACAATATATGAATGAGGCGAAAGCGCAAATCGATATGAAGTTGGAAATGGATATGAAAAAAATGAAATTCACCATTTCTGAAAATAAAATTCTCTTGAATGCACTCGAACTCGCCGCCAACGGTTGGGTGGAAATGCCAGAGGAAGACATCGACATAGACTTTAGTTTTGCTGCAACAAAAACAGATTTTAAAAATCTCTTGTCCATGGTTCCTGCTGCCTTCGCCAAAGATCTTGATGGCGTAGATGTGAGTGGGAAAATGGGGCTGGAAGGCTACGTGCGCGGCACTTACAACGAAGAGAGCCTTCCGGGTGTTGGTTTGGATATTCTCGTTGAAAATGGCCGATTCAAATATCCCGATTTGCCAAAAAGTGTTGACAATATTCAAATCAAAACATCCATCAAAGCAGATTTGAATGTGATGGATAATACCACTGTTGACGTTTCTAAATTTCACTTGGAAATGGCAAAAAATCCAGTGGACATGACACTCAAACTGCGCACTCCAGAAAGCGATCCAGACATCGACTTCAACTGCAAAGCATTTGTGGATTTGGATAATTTAAAAGAATTCATTCCTCTTGAAAATAATGATGAAGTACATGGACAAATCAATATTGACGCTACGCTAAAAGGAAGAATGAGCAGTGTAGAAAAAGAGCAATACGATCAGTTCTACGCGGATGGTTTGATTGATATCAAAAATGTGCTCTTCACGAGTGATTCGCTCCCATACGATGTGCAGGTGAATCAAGCCACTTTTCACATCACACCCGCATACCTCGACATGCCTTCTTTCGATAGCAAAATTGGAAGAAGTGATCTAAAAGCAAATGGAAAAATAACAGATTACCTTGCTTATGCATTGCGCGACTCTCTTCTCATTGGATCGTTCAACGTTAGCTCCAATCTTCTCGACTTGAATGAATTTATGTCGGAAGAAGAAGCGCCTGCGACAGCAGAAAAGCCCGCAGATGCAGGCGCAGCGCAAGCACCAGAAGAAGCGCTCGCTCCAATTGAATTGCCCGGAAATATTGACTTCAACCTCAATGCTTCTTTTGCAAAAATGATTTATGACAAAACAGAAATCACAAACGTGAAAGGTGGTATTGGTTTAAAAGATAAAATTGCTAGCCTCAAAAATCTCAGCATGAATGTGCTCGAAGGAACAGTGATGATGGCTGGAAATTATAACGCTCAAAATCTTGAGTTACCGAAGATGGATTTCTTGTTCGACATCAAGGACATGAACATTAACAAAGCTGCCGTAGAATTCAACACCATCGACAAACTCGCTCCGGTTGCAAAATCGTGTACAGGAAAATTCAGCACCAAGATGAACATCAAATCTGACCTCGGTCAAGACATGATGCCCATCAACCCGACAGTAAATGGTAAAGGAACATTATCCACGAAAGGCGTGCAGATCAAGGATTTTGCACCTTTGGTAAAACTTGCTGAAAAGATCAATTTGGATAAATTTAAAAATCCAAAACTTTCGGATGTCAACGTTGCATTTAAAATTGTAGATGGTGTCGTGAATGTCGATCCATTCACTGTGAAGATTGATGACGTGCCTGCAAAAGTTTATGGTTCGACTACACTAGATCAAGTGATCGATTACAATGTTGAAATGGATATTCCTTTTGAAAAATTCCCAAGCAATGTGGTGAACAAAGCGGGAAGTTTTATTGGAGATTTGAATAAAAAATTGGGCACCAATGTGAGCATTGGCAACAAAGTAAATGTGATCGCGCGCATCACCGGTACCATCACTGATCCTAAGATTGGCGTAACCAGCAAAGCTCTTGGAGAAAGCGCAGTTCAAGACCTCAAGCAACAAGTAGTAGAAGAAGTTAAAAAAGAAATCAAAGAACAAGTTACGAATTTGAAAAATGAAGCATTGGAAAAAGCCATTGCTGAAAAACAAAGACTCGCAGCCGAAGCGCAAAAGCAAGCAGATCGCGCCAAATCAGAAGCACAGCAAGCAGCTCAACAAGCTAAAGATGCAGCATACAAGCTTGCCTCCGACACTGAAAAGTCAGCTCGAAATCCATTAGAAAAAGCTGGTAAAAAACTTGCCGCAGACAAGATCCGCAAGGAAGCCGACGAAGCCTACAACAAAGCCATCGCCGAAGCCAACAAGCGTGCCGACAAACTCGTGACCGACGCCAACGCCAAAGGCGACAAGCTCATCCAAGACGCGAATGCGGCGGGTGATAAGCAGATAAATAAGTAGGGCGAGGG
>JBILSZ010000140.1:0-5628 GCA_044371755.1 Flavobacteriales bacterium
TGGGAAGATAATTTTGATGCGCGCAAAGATCCTTTTGGAAAACCCTATTACTGGATGCTTGGAGAGTTCAAAAACTTTGACAAAGGTGAAGATACAGACGAGTTTGCGCTTCGTCACAATTTTGTTTCTGTTGTTCCCGTTCAATACGACCTCACCGCATATCACGCAATATCACATTTACAACAATGGAACTTTTAAGCAAACACACACTCGACAAATTTTGGGTTGGCGCCATCGTGGGCGTTTTAGGGGCTATAATTGGATTTTTAATCTTTGGTTTCTTCTGGGCCATAGCCAATGACGTGACCTTCCAATATTTCTACAAAGATGTCTTTTTAGGAACTCGTTTCTTCACTGATAAAATCGTCACTGTAAGCATTTTATTAGATGTACTTTTATTTTTCATTTTCATGAAGTTCAATTGGCTGAATATGTGCAAAGGCATTTTGGCTGTGGTAATTTTAGCTGTTCCTATAGCTATATATTTCTATTAAAAGATGCGCATATTCATTATCTCCGGTGAGGCCAGTGGCGATTTGCATGGTGCCAACCTTGTAAAAGAAATCAAAGCGTTATCGCCAGAATGCATCATTGAGGGTTGGGGCGGCGACAAAATGAGCAACGCAGGAGTCAAGATACACAAGCATTATCGTGAATTGGCCTTCATGGGCTTCGCAGAAGTGATTGCGAACATTCGCACTATCATGCGCAATTTTGAGCTTTGTAAATCTACTATAGAAGCTTTTCAACCCGACACGCTTGTACTTATTGATTATCCCGGTTTTAATTTGAGAATGGCCGAATGGGCGCATCAAAGAGGCATTCGGGTGGTCTATTACATAAGCCCTCAAATCTGGGCTTGGAAACAAGGAAGAATTAAAAAGATAAAGAATTTTGTGGATGAGATGTGCGTCGTACTTCCTTTCGAAAAAGCCTACTACGCCAACTTTGGAATGGACGTGCATTTCGTTGGTCATCCGCTTTTGGACGAAATCAAAAAAGAAAGCGCCATTTTAGAAAAAAAGAAAGTCATTGCACTTCTTCCGGGGAGCCGAAAACAAGAAATCAGCACTATGTTGCCCATTATGTTGGAGGCCGTGAAAAACTTTCCCGGTTATACTGCAACGATTGCCGGTGCCCCTGGGCAGGATGCGTCTTTTTACGAACCTTTTCTCAAAGGTCACAACGCGGAAATTGTATTTGGAAAAACATACGAAATTTTGAAATCCTCAACGGCAGGCCTTATCACCAGCGGCACAGCGACGCTCGAGGGAGGGATTTTCAAATTACCGCAAATCGTATGTTATAAGGGAAATCCTCTCTCCTACTTCATCGCACGACAACTCGTAAAGATTAAGTACATCTCATTAGTGAATTTGATTTTGGACAAGGCTGCTGTAAAGGAACTCATTCAATACGACTTAACCGTCGACAATATCACATCTGAGCTTCGATTTATCATGAATAATCCCGAACGTCAGCGCCAAATCAAAGACGACTATGATACTCTCGAACACGTTCTTGGCAGTGGCGGTGCATCAAGAAATACTGCAATGGTAGTGTTGAAAAAATCCTAAGAGCGTCCGATTCGCCTCTTATTTCTCCAATAATTTCGCATCATGCGTTGGATTGTATTGATTTTCCTTTATGTGTATTTCGCCTTCTCTGCAAAGGCGGCTGATCCGCTTAAAGTAGGTTTGTTCTACAATCAAAGTTTCATTCGTTCTTCTATGTCTGTTCAAAGTGGACAGCTTGAGTTATATTGTGATGATACATTTATCGGAGTTGCATCTGTTGGTGATCTATTTGACATCAGTGCAGCATCGGGCACACTTCAATTGATTTTTAAAGGCGGAGTTCATCCAGCACAGTCGTCTGTCAAGGTAATTAGCAAAGTATACAGCAACTACAAAATACAGCCTGTAGGTCTCAAGCAAAATAATCGAGTGTATGAAGGCAATTTGATTTGTGTTCGTGCGCCAGGTAGAATTCAATTGGTAAATGTGTTGAATTTAGAAAGTTATGTTCCTGGAGTGATTGAAGCCGAGGGCGGCAGCAAACATGGGTTGGAATATTATAAAGTACAAGCGATAATTAGCAGAACCTATGCGAGTAGCAATCGCCGCCGACATGAGGCAGAAGGCTTTCATGTTTGTGATGCCACGCATTGTCAAGTGTATCATGGTATTCCGAGGCATGAACCCTTGACCAAGGTGGCGACTCAAGAAACGGAGGACATAGTCATTGTGGACAGTACAATTGACTTGATTACTGCGGCTTTTCACTCGAATTGCGGCGGTCATACTATCAATGCAGAAGATGCTTGGAGTAAACCCTTGAGCTATTGTGTGGGAAGGCCAGACACATTTTGCCTTGTGATGCCCAATAGTAATTGGGAAAAATCAGTAAGCGCTTCTTCGTGGAATTCATACATAAGAGAAAAAAGTAAAAGCAAAGAAGATAGTCTTTTGGCAGGAACAACTAGCTACTTTCCAGTAAATCGTCAATACTATTTTGCCGATAGTAGTTTAAAGATTCCGAATAAGGTCATCCGACATGACTTTAAACTAAAATCAGCATACTTTACCGTACATCAAGATGCGGATAAGGTGACTTTTATTGGCCAAGGATTTGGGCATGGTGTTGGTCTTTGTCAGGAAGGCGCAATTCGTATGGCAAGGCTTGGCTTTCGATATGACGACATCATTCACTTTTATTATAAAGATGTCCACTTGGTTCCATTGCGATTCATTTGGTTCTTCAAAGAGGAATAAGGCTTTAACACTCTTTTAGAGGTTGGTAAACTTATTATATTCAACCATTTCTTATCTTCGCGATGTATAATTAGTTGATTGTATGTCTATTTACATGAAGTCGGTATTTTTCAGTTTGTGTTTAATAGTGCTCTCAGCACCTTTCACCTTGTTTTCACAAAGCAAAGCTGCTATTTCTGCAAAAAAGAATGTAGACGGCAAGGTGGTTTATGAGTCCCGCATTGTGGACCTTTCTGGAACGGATGATATCAATAAAATTTTGGTGGAAATGGGAGTTGTCGATAAGAATGGACAGCTCATTCCAGGCAACGAATTTCAAATTAATGTAATACCTTCAAATCAAGAGCAGCAGTCATTTGACTTGGGTTCTCCATTCCGAAACCTTCCTCCCATGGCACCCATGAAGCCATATACTGCGCCAACCGAGACGGTAGCATATCTGGGAGTAATGGCTAAAAATGATATTTTCAAAAACAACGGATGTGTTCAAATTACTGAAGTAATGGAGAATTCTCCTGCCTCAGAAAATATTCACGTTGGTGATTTGATTTACAAAATCGATGATCAGAATATTGCCAACCACTCAGAGTTGGTGTCTTTTATTCATACCAAAAAGCCTGGTGACGAAATTAAAATAAACATCTATCGCTACGGAAAAAAGAAAACGCTCAAAGTAACTTTAGCGGAAAAAATTCAGGAAGTAGCATCTCCATTCATTGGAATGCCAGATATGAGTTATTTTCTCAGTCCAGATTCAATTCTTTTGATTAGTCCATTTGACAATAAAAAGAACTGCGACTCCACAAAGGTATGCCAGCCATTTTCATGGAACGAAGAAGGATTCGAAACCAAGGAAACACCTTTTCTTGGTGTCACTCCTGCAGAAGAAAGCGCCGCCAGAGGCGTTAGAATAGGTTCTGTAATTGAAGGTTCGTGCGCTGAAAAAATGGGCTTAGAAGCAGGCGATATTATCCTTGAGCTAAATGGTGTCTCCACTTCTAACTTCGATGATTTACGAGCTGATGTGCAAGCGATTGAGCCAAGTTCAACAGTCGAAATTAAAATTGAAAGAGAAGGAAAGGAAAAAATGTTGAAAGGTGAGTTAGGGTCTAAGTCTTCTTCTATACAAGATGATTTTCGCATTTTCCATGATTATAAGGGCATGGATGAAAATGGAAATCTCAATTATAACTTCGAATTAGACATGAGTGTTGAGGAGCTTGAAAAACACTTGAATGACATGATGATAGATCTAAATGATCTCCTCAATGAAGGCGCGAACGAGCTTCAAATTATGATGGATCCTTATTTGAACGCAGAACCCGGCAATCTCAACGTCGACAACGTGGAAGCGGAAGATTTAAAGAATAGCTCAGATTTGAACCTACCAGCTGAAAACTTGGACTTTAGTTCTTTCTCATTTATGCCTAATAATGAAAATCAAACTGTAAAAATTAGTTTTGAAACGGAGAGCAAGGGCGAACTTGAGTTGTCGATCTATGATGCTAGTGGTGCAAAAATTCATGTAGAGAAAAGAACCAATTTCAATGGTCTCTTCGGCAAAACTCTTTCTTTTGCCACCTATCCCAAGGGCAAATATGTTCTCGCCATTCAAGTGGGCAATAAGCGCTACATGAAGAAAATTACCAAAGAGTAATTATTTCACAATAAAACAAAAAACCTTGCGTTCACAATACACAACCGATGCAAGGAAAATGTAGTTACTGCCCGGCAGCAATTCTTTATCAGGGAATGCTTTCAAAGGGAGAGGCAGGCAGTATTTCTAAAGTAAAGATTAAAAAAGGGTGGTAACTGCACCGCATCGGACTATCTCAATCCCAACTCTTCAAGTCGAACGTTTTTTTCTTCTAGAAAATTCAATAGTTGATCTTTTTTGGAAGCATCCAAATAAAATTCCAATTGCGCCCTTTCTCCGAATGGCGCTTCAATTTTTTCAAAATTCAAATCCTTTAGTAGCTTCATCAGAGAAGGCATGAGATCGTAATCAAATTCGACTAAATAATGCAATCGCGCCTGCTTTTCAACTATCTCACTGTCTTCTATTGCTTGCATAGATGCTGTTTTATATGCATCAATCAGGCCGCCTGTCCCCAGTTTAGTGCCTCCGTAATATCGAATCACCGTGATTAAAATATTGGTAAGGTCATAGGATAAAATCTGACCGTAGATCGGTTTACCTGCCGTGCCGGAAGGTTCACCATCATCATTCATACGGTATTTGTCTTTTTTATAGCCGAGCCGATAGGCATAACAGATGTGTGTCGCATCGTGATGTTCTTTCCACAGATTTGACAAGATTTGTTTTACCTCATCTTCCGTATGCACCAAATGAACAGCACCGATATGTTTGCTGCCTGAAACTTTGTACAATGACTCCCCGCCTTTTGAAATGGTGCGGTAAACAAAAGATTCGGCCACCTTTATTGATCCTTAAGAAATGGGATTGAGCATTACACTGAACACAGTAATCGAATTTGGATCACGATCGTAATACAATTTATCGAGTGCTCCGAGAATATTCTTCGCTCTAAAATAGGATGTATGCAAAGAGTTTTCGCCTTTCAAATTCCATTGAATCGTATAACTGCTCTCGGCCTCTTTGTAATTTTTCACATACTCGAGCATTATTCGCAAGGTTTCCACTTGGCTGGTGCCTTCACATGTATGAAATAGGAAACTCTGGTTGTGACGAGGGTTTGCAGTGATAAGGCGAAGCAAAACGTTGGTGCCTCTTTCTTCAAAATTAAATATCAAGCTATTTTGACCTAAACCGATATAGGTTCCTATTTCGGCTTGTAAACTTGCAATTTCTACGTTTTTATCTAGGGTCATA
>JBILSZ010000052.1:0-18555 GCA_044371755.1 Flavobacteriales bacterium
CTTCAAAACAGTTACTAAATGAAAACATCAAATAATGCTGCAATGCGTGAGCAAATACTCCTTGAGTTTCTCAGTGCATACGACCATCATGGAATGCAACGAATCTTTTTTTGTGCTGGCGCAAAGCAGGAACTTGAAAATACGGATGAAGAGTAGAAATCAGGGATGAGCGGTCGGAGGTATTGAGAAGGAATTGTTTACTTAGCAAGTTAACAATTTTCATTATCTATGCGTTCGATATCAGTTTTGATTTTGATGGTTTTGTCCATCACCTCTTTTGCTCAGATAGATTCTCTTTGGTTGAGATATCCGGCAATTTCTCCCGACGGAAGCACCATTGCTTTCTCATATAAAGGAGACATTTATACCGTACCAAGCAGCGGTGGCACCGCTACTCCTTTAACGATGCATCCCTCTTATGATTACATGCCCGTTTGGAGTCATGATGGCAACACATTGGCTTTTGCCTCTGATCGCAATGGTAACTTCGATGTTTATGTCATCCCATCTGCTGGTGGAGCGGCTACGCGTCTAACTTATCATTCCACGGATGATCAGCCTTCTGATTTTAGTAAGGACAATTCGAAAGTATATTTTTACTCAGATCGAACAGATGACGTAAAAAATCAGATGTATCCAACAGGTGGGATAGGGGAGTTTTATGAAATCCCCGTCGTTGGTGGCAGAGAGGTAATGCTGCTCACCACACCAGCTATTAATGCAAAGTGGAACAGCGCCTCCAATCTTTTGGTATATGAAGATGTCAAAGGGTATGAAAATTATTGGCGCAAACATCACACTTCTTCTGTGACGCGAGATATTTGGATTTATAATTTAAATACCAAAAAACACGAGCAGCTATCTCCATATAAGGGAGAGGATTTGTCGCCAGTATTCAGTGCTGATGGTCAGAGTATATATTACCTAAGTGAGATTTTTGGTAATTTCAATATTGTAAAACAAAAAATAGGAGAGCCGCAACCGGTGCAGGTTTCCTATTTCAAAGATCATCCGGTAAGGCAGTTGACTATTAGTAAATCGGGTTTGCTTTGTTTTAATCAGCATGGAGAATTGTATACGATGCGTGATGTGGGAGAGCCTACCCGAGTGAATGTTCGGTTTATTCAGGATGTTCAAAAAAATCCAGTAGCTGTTCTTCCAGTCACGGCGCCTTCAGAATTTGCAGTGGCACCCAACGGAAAGGAGATTGCATTTATTTTTAGAGGTGAGGTTTTTGTGGCGAGTATGAGCGAGGGTACTACAAAGCGAATCACCTATACTCCAGAACAAGAGCGCAATGTGAGTTTTTCTCCTGATAGTCGAACATTGCTCTACGCTGGTGAGAGAAATGGCAGTTGGAAGGTCTACACATCCTCATTGACAAGAAAGGAAGAGATGTATTTTTTTACCTCTACCATTATAAAAGAGGAGCTTTTAATTTCCAGTGAGAATGAAGTTTTTCAACCATCATTTTCTCCCGATGGAAAAGAGATTGCCTATTTGGAGGATCGTACGTCTTTGAAGGTATTTAACATTGCTTCTAAACAGTCACGCTTGATTGTTCCTGCTAATAATAATTATTCTTATGCAGATGGTGATCAGCATTACGAATGGTCGCCAGACGGGAAGTGGTTTTTGGTAAATTATTTACCTGGCGAACAATGGATCAGTCAGATTGGATTGGTTTCAGCTGATGGTAAGGGTGAGATTCGCAACCTTTCGGAAAGTGGATATGGTGCAGACGTGCCAACATGGATGATGAAAGGAAAAATGGCGATTTGGTTTAGTTCTAAAGATGGAATGAAGAATCATGCGAGTTGGGGTGGTCAATCAGACGTTTACGCCTCTTTCTTCACGGCAGAGGCCTTTGAGGAATTTAAGATGAGTGAAGAGGAATATGCGCTTTGCAAGGAGACGAAAGAAAAGCTTGAAAAAGAAAAGGAGCCAGCAAAGGAGGAGGAGACAAAGAAAAAGAAAGACAAAAAAGAGGAAGAAAAGAAGGAGCAGAAAGCAATTGAACCCTTGAAGCTAGATGTGGATGCATTTAAGGATAGAAAAGTTCGACTTACAATTCATTCCTCTAATCTGAGCAGCGCCTACGTGACTGATGACGGTAGCAAGTTATTCTACATTGGACAAGTAGATAAAGATTACAATTTATGGCAAACCAATCTGCGTACCAAGGAGACGAAGGTTGTTACAAAGTTGGGCGGCCCAGGTGCAATCGTTGCGGACACTGTTGGAAAGCAGTTGTTGGTGTATGCAGGCGGTGCTATCATGAAAGTAAATATGGAGAGTGGCGAAATGAAACCTCTACCTGTTGGTGGTGAAATGACTGTCGCATCATCGGCAGAGCGCGAGTATTTGTTCCATCATATTTGGAGACAGGTGGAGAAAAAGTTTTTCGTAGAAAATCTTCAAGGAGTAAGATGGGATTTTTATAAGAAGGAATATGCTCGCAAGGTCAAGGATATCGAGAATGAATATGACTTTGCTGAATTGATGAGTGAGTTGTTGGGAGAATTGAATGCGAGTCACACGGGGGCATATAATTTTAATCGTCCAGATGGGGATCGCACGGCTTCGCTAGCGGTGATCTACGATCAAAATTATAGAGGCGAAGGAGTGAAAGTTGCGGAGATACTGCTAAAGAATCCTGTTTTCAAAAGTGATTCAAAGGTGAAAGCGGGAGTGGTAATTGAAAAAATCGATGGTCAGACAATCACTGCAAAGAGCAATTATTATAATCTATTGAACAAAAAAGAAAAACAACAAACATTACTTTCTCTATTCAATCCGTCGAGCGGCAGTCGTTGGGAAGAAGTGGTAAAGCCTGTGAATATGGGATATGAATTTGCGTTGATGTATGAGCGATGGGTGGAAAGATGCAGATTCATCGTAGACAGTGTATCGAAAGGAGAGTTGGGTTATGTGCATGTAAGAGGTATGGACGATAGAAGTTACAGAGTAGTCTATGATCAAGCTTTGGGTAAAAATGCGTTTAAAAAAGGATTGGTTGTAGATACAAGATTCAATGGAGGTGGCTGGTTACATGATGACTTGGCAACGTTTCTATCGGGCAAGCCTTACATGAGTTTTTTTCCGCGAGGACAGAAGCTTGGCAACGAGCCTCAATTTAAGTGGACAAAGAAAAGTTGTGTTGTAATGAACGAAGGTAATTATTCGGACGCTCATTTATTTCCATATACCTATAAAACTTTGGGCATCGGACCATTGGTGGGAACGCCAGTTGCGGGTACGGGAACAGCAGTGTGGTGGGAGGTATTACAGAACGGAGTTATGTTTGGAATTCCTCAAGTGGCAACAGTAGATTTAGAGGGATGGATATTAGAAAATCAGGAATTAATGCCAGATTATGAGGTACAGAATACATACGAGACAGTGACGAAGGGAAGAGATTTGCAGCTTGAAAAGGCATGTGAAGTGCTATTGAAGTAATAATTAAAAGATAGGAGATGTGCCCGCCGTGCTTGCACGGCGGGCTTTTTGTTTTGTTAATATCAAAAAAAATGTTTAATGTTGTGTTGTTCTCTTGATCCAACCTAATAACTGGCCATGCAATATCTCGAACAGGAATTATATAATCTTGTGCGAAATGACGATGGAGTTTTGGACTTTATTCAAAACTCCGTATCTGATGGTATGTGGTACCTCAACGTCCACGAGCCTACTCATGCGTGGATGAATCATCGATTTTGGGAAACATTCGGGTATAATAAAGATTCATTGCCGAAAGATTCCTTTGAGCTCATTATTGATATCATCAATAAGGATGACTATGAGGTGTCGCAAAAACTGTGGGAAGATCATTTTTCAGGTCTTACGCCCATGTATGATCAAATAGTTAGATATACACATGCTGATGGACATTTAATGTACATTCATTGCCGTGGACGTGTTGTGAATTTTATCAATGGACAACCTACGAGAATGTTGGGCATTCACATTGATGTCACAGGGGAGGTCTTGAGTAAGCAGAAAGAACTGAAGAGCAAAGATGATATGCTTGACGGAGTTTATCGCAGCATACCCGGAGCAGTAATGCGTTACACTCGTTATACGGATGGGCGAGAGCAACTGAATTTTGTAAGTGATGGTATTTACAATTTGTATAAAGTCAGTGCAAAGGATGCAGCACAGAATTTACAGTTATTATGGGAAAAAATAGATCCAGAGTTTATTCCTGGATTTATTGAATCCATGAATGAGTCGGAGAAGAACTGCAGCCCTTGGTATTACAAATGGAAGGTGAATCATGATGATAATAAATCTGTTTGGTTGCAGGGAAGAGGCGAGGCAGTGCGCGTGGATGGTTTGGGTACTCAGTGGACCTCGGTATTGATCGATGTGACCGATCAAGTGAATGCCGAAAAACGATTGAGCGAAGAGCAGATTCGTTTCAGAGCGTTGATTCAAAACGGTAATGATGTGTATATCGTTACCACACCCGAAAAGGTAAAGTATGTAAGCCCCAATATCGAGCGTATGCTCGGATATACATTGGAGGAGTTTCTTAATATCCCTCTTGAATTGTTTGTCCACCCAAATGATTTGCCCTTGCGTTGGGATGAAATGAGAAATGAAAGGGATGTGTTGACCATTGATTATCGTGCTCTGCACAAGGATGGCAATTATCGCTGGATTCAAGCATCAGGAATCAATCAGTCGCATATCCCAGAGATTGGAGGCATGCTGTTTAGCTTGCGCGATATTTCTGAGCTTAAGCGAAAAGAAGAGGAAGTGTTGACGTTGAACCAAGAATTAGATGAAAAGGTAAAAGTAAGAACCGCAGAATTAATGCGCAGTGAGTTTTTACTGCGTGAGGCACAGAAATTGGCAAAGTTGGGTTCATGGGAATTTGATCTTATCAACAGCACTATTAAATGGTCTCCAGAATTACACGTAATCATGGGAGTTTCAGTAGGAGAGATCCCCCCCCAATTTGACGATCATATCAAATTTTTTGGTCAGTATCATTTTGATCTTTTATCGGCGAAAGTTAATTTGGCAATTACCGATGGAGTTCCATATGAAATAGATCTTCCTTTGTATCGTCCTGATGGCACTACGGGTTGGATCGTTTCTAAGGGAATGGCTGTAAGAGACGCAAGTGGAAGAGCTGTAAGCTTGGTAGGCACAGCGCTAGATATCACAGAGAGAAAAAAGTGGGAAGAAGATTTACGATTGAATAAGGAGCAGTTGCAAAACACCAATGAAGAATTGGAAGCGTTTGCCTATAGCGTATCGCACGATTTAAGGGCTCCACTAAGGGGCATCAATGGTTGGAGTGTTGCGCTGAAAGAAGATTATGGCAATCAGCTGGATGAGGTAGCACATGATTACATCAATAGGGTAATCAACGAGGCTCAACATATGAATGAAGTCATAGAAGGCCTTTTGACGTTATCTCGGGTGACTAGACATCAATTCAAGTCTGAGATTTTTTCATTGTCAGATGTGGTCAAAGGCGTTGTTCAACGTTATCAATTGCTCACCGATTGTTCACAATATACATTTGAAGTAGAAGAGGGAGTGATGGTGCGTGGAGATAAAACTTTAATGAAAGTGGCAGTGGAAAATATCATTTCCAATGCCATCAAGTTTTCGAATAAAGTGACGAAACCTGTAATTAAATTTTATTCGTTGAATGTGGGGGGGGAAACGATTTTAAACTTTCAAGATAATGGAGCAGGCTTTGATTTAGAAAAAGCAAAGACACTCTTTACACCTTTTCAACGATTTCACAGAAAATCAGAGTTTAATGGAACAGGAATCGGGCTTGCCACTGTGAAACGCGTCGTGAATGCTCATAAAGGACATATTCACGTAGAAAGCGCAATAAACAAAGGAACATTAATTAGTATTACATTTTCAAATCATTAAAATGTACACGCGAGAAATTATATTAATTGAGGACAATCCCAGTGATGTGGAGCTCACGAGAAGGGCTTTTAGAAAAGCAAACATCGCCAATCCATTGAGGAATTTTGACAATGGTGAATCCGCTTTGGAGTATCTGAATGGGTTTTTGAATGATGATAAACGAGTCAATGAGATTCCACTCTTGATTTTATTGGATATAAATCTTCCGTTAGTGAATGGATTAGAGATTTTGAAAATTATTAAAACATCTCCCTTTCTTAGAAGAATTCTAGTGGTGATGTTGACTACTAGCTCTGAGCATAGAGATTTGGAAGCAGCTTATGAACTTGGAGCCAACAGTTATATTATAAAGCCTGTAGATTTCGAAAAGTTTTCTGAATTAGTGGCGCAGATTGGTATGTATTGGATGGTGATCAACGAGCCTCCCAAAATAATATCTACAGAAGAATGAGCACGAAGATAGCGGTACTCATAGTAGAAGATAATGATAGCGACTATGCATTAATCACAAGGGAACTGGAGAAGTCTGGCTTTAAGCTTGACGCTGCTCAAGTTGATACCCGTGATTTGATGATTGAGGCATTGAGGTTGAAGAAATGGGATATCATCATTTCCGATTATCTTATTCCAGGATTCGGCGGCGAAGAGGCTTTAAAATTGCTCAATGAAAGTGGCCATGATATTCCATTCATCTTAATATCAGGCACTGTTGGAGAAGAAATTGCCGTAAATATGATGCGTCAAGGAGCGAGTGATTATTTAATGAAGGATAAACTTGTAAGACTTGGTTCTGTCGTGGAGCGCGAATTGAAGGAAGCGGTAATGCGTTCTGAACGTAAACATGCCATTGAGTCGTTGCGAGAAAATAGTTTGATCATGCGCAATGCTCAAAATCTCGCTTCTTTGGGAAGTTGGCAATGGGATATTAAGACCAATTCCATTTTTTGGACCGATGAGCTCTACAATATCTATGGTCTTGACCCTGGTTCTTTCAATGCCACTTTTGAAGGCTATCTTCAACTGGTGCATCCGGAAGATAGAGAGAGGGTAGAAAAGTATATTTTAAAGGCGCTTACAACAAAAACTTCCGTTCAGTTTGAAGAGCGGATTATTAGGCCCGATCGAACTGAGCGGCATCTGCGGTCTTGGGGTGCAGTGATTTTGGGTGAAGATGGCAATCCTATGAAAATGCATGGGGCCTGCCTTGATATAACAGATAGTAAAAAAGTTCTTGAAACTTTAAGTTGGAGCGAGCAACGCTTCAAATCGCTTGTAGCCAATATTAGCGATGTGATAACGCTCTTGGACATTCAAGGAAAAATTCTTTATCAAAGCGCGTCCATTAAGAATGTGCTGGGATTTGATGAACAGGAGCTGGTAGGAAAGAGCGTTTGGGACTTCGTGCATCCAGAAGACTTGGAGCATGTTGCGGATATTTTTAAAGAAAGTGTTCGGGTTGAGGGTTATTCTGTTTTGATTGAATTTCGATTTAAGAGTAAACAAGGCCGATATATCCAAATGGAGGCCCAAGGAAATAATCAATTGAGCAACCCGGCCATCAAGGGTGTGGTGGTAAATTCGAGAGATATCACTGAGCGTAAGATGGCAGAAGAAGAATTGAGAACAAAGAATGTTCAATTAGAGAAGACCAACGAAGAAATAGACCGTTTTGTATACAGCACCTCGCACGACCTAAGGGCTCCCTTACTTTCTGTTTTTGGACTCATCGAAATGTGCGAGGATTTTTATCCAGAGAATGAAGATTTGCATGCACTTTATGGAATGATGAAGTCAAGCATTCAGCGCTCAGACGCCATCATAAAGAGTATAATTGACTATAGCAGAAATTCGAGATTGGAAGTAGCACCTGAGGCCTTAAATCTACGTGAAATGGCAGAGGGATTTATTGAGAATATTAAATTCATGGAGCAAGCAAAAGGTATTTTGTTTCTAGTTGAGGGAGAAGCAGAATGCGACTTCTATTCCGACAAGAGCCGAGTGTTTACCATCATTAATAATTTACTCACCAATGCAGTGAAATATCAACGCCTCGAGAATTCAGAGAAGAGAGTAAATTTTTTATTCGATGTCAATGAAGAGCTAGCAACCATAAGAGTAAAAGATAATGGTGAGGGAATACCCAACGAGAAATTTGATCATATCTTCAATATGTTTTATCGACTCAGTAATCAATCAGAAGGTTCTGGTTTGGGACTTTACATCTGTAAAGAAATGGTACAGCGTCTTGGGGGAACAATACAAGTAGAGTCTAAAGTAAATGAGGGAACAATTTTTTCCATTTTACTTCCTAATTTAAAAAATAAAGCCGAATGAGAACAATACTATTGATTGATGATGATGCGATTTCTAATTTCTTGAGCAAATCTATGATTGAGAAATCTGGGATTTTTGATAAGGTTTATGTCTATAGTTCAGCTACTGCGGCACTTGAGTTTTTAAGTAGTTGTATTGATAAGGACGTTGAATTTCCAGAGATTATTCTGCTTGATGTGATGATGCCAGTTATGGATGGATTTACATTCCTCGAAGAATTCATACATCTTAAATCCAGCAAAACAAGCCACGTGAAGGTGTGCATGCTCACAAGTTCTTTGGATCCAAAAGATAGGCAACAGGCCGACGCTTACCCACAGGTCGTGGAGTTCATCAGCAAACCGATCAATCAGGAAAAAATCAAAAAATTCATGACGCTTATTGATAATTAGGGGTGTGAAATGAAAAAATCACTATTATTGTGATAATAATGACAACCTATACCAAACCAAATTCTCGATGAAATCAATTTTTACACTGGCTTTATCTGTATTCACATTTGCCCATGTTTCTGCGGCAGATGTACAACTGATTGTTCAGAAAGTTGAAAATGGCGGCGTGGTTCCTGGAAACACTTACCGTCTTTACGCACAAATGCCAAGCGATGATTATTCGCTTCACGCTGTTTGGGGTGATACTCAACACCCGTTGATGATCGAGAGCACTGCCCCATTCTACCAACATCCCCTCGGTCAATATAGCAGCAACGGAATCCACCAAAATATCATTGATATTGCTCCTGAGATTGCGTTTGATTCATTTATCACACTTGGATATTCAGACTCTGAAGGCAATAGTCTTTGGGATATTGGAGTTGATTTCAGCTCTTTCGACGAGGGCGGCGAAATTTTGACCAACAACGGCGCTTGGTTTCTACTTCCTGAAAATGAAAAGTGCTCACCAGCGAATGGTACAAATCTCGTTTTACTCGGCCAGTTCACCACACATGGCGTGGCTTCTGGAGTGCTCAACCTTCAAGGATGGAGTGGAGACAAGCAAACATGGAACGCACTCGGAGTAACGTTTGCTACCAGTGATGCAAAAGTGTTTGGTTGCATGGATGCGACAGCTTCTAACTTCAACCCAAGCGCTACTTATGATGATGGTTCGTGTACTGGGCAGTCAAACGAAGTCTTGCTCAATACACAAGAATTAGTAGCCGCTCAATCTTGGTCGGTGTTTCCAAATCCAGTTAGAGACAATTTAGTACACATTCAATTTTCAAAAGGATTTGTAGTCTCTCCAAACGCAGTTCTTGAAATTTATGACATGGCTGGTAAGCGTTTAGCTCAGCACGTTTTGTCAAATGGAAGCTGGACAGCTTCAAATCGCTTGACAGTAAATCAACAATTGGCTGGAGGTACTTATAAGATTGTAATCAATGATGGCGAGAAGACAGAATCTCAGACTTTGATTGTGGCCAAGTAAGCCTTATCTAAAAAGACATATATGACCTTGTTTCCGCCGGCTTAAGCCGGCGGAGTCGTTAAATAGAATATCAAATTGGTAGATGCCGTTTGCAGCGAAGTTAGCGCCTCCTCGTACATCTCCTACCCAAGCTTTTCCTACGTCGTTAGTTTCGAATATTAATGTGCCCCAACGATCGTAAATCTTACATTCATAACTCGAAACTCCTGTCATTACAGGAAGCCAATAGTCATTGATACCATCATTATTTGGAGAAAAAGAGTTGGGCGCATAGAACATATACCCATCTATAAAAACTCTACCTACCAGACTTGCGGTGCATCCAAACTCATTAGTGACAACCTGTGTGATGGTATGGTAGCCACCTTCAATAAAAGAATAAGTGAAATCGCAATCATAGCTCTCACCCCCATCACTCATAAAATAATTACAACTGATTGCATCCTCACTCAAATTCTGTACTTCAACTTCGGGGTTCAAAATGTTTAGATTGTCTCCAAGAATCGCGAAGTTGGCGATGGGCGCAGGATGAACAACAATAGAGTCTTGGAGTGCAAAGAAAATTTCGCGGATACAGCCAGCTATCGTATAACCGAGCACTGTTACTTCATACGTCCCGCTATTTTGAAAAATATGTGCTCCTGTTTGATTGTTGGATGTGCTACCATCACTAAAGGTCCATTCGTAAAATATTGGAGTATCAGATTCTTGTTCTGTTGTATAACCCAAGATTAAAGGGGCGCAGCCCGGCTCGCTATCAACTATAGGGGTGAAGTTTGGATCCGTAACTACCCAGACATCTTCCGTAAAAGTTTTAGTACAACCATTTTCGGTGATCGTCAATACAACGGGGAAAATTCCTGCCGCATTAAAGCTAATGTTTTGCGGATTTTGATTGTTAGAGATTGGAATGTTGGCCGCACTCCCAAAATTCCATGAAAACTCGGCAGAAGGCAGTGAATTGCCTTCTCCGAAAAAGTCAAACTCGTTGGAAGATAGGCATTGCGGGTCTGATGATTCAAAGAATGGATTCAGAAGGTCGAATATTTCAAAGTTTAGTGTCGCGGTATCGGGGCAAGTAAAGGGTGATGATGAAACCAACGTGATGACATAAGCTCCTGTATCAGGAAATGTAAATTCGGGATTGGCAATAAGCGCAAAGTCACCGCCGAAAATGGTTCCAAAATCCCAACTATATTCTGTCGTGTTTTGGCTGGAACTGGTAAATGAATACGTGAGTCCTGCACAAAAACTTTCTTGAGGATTAATAACGGATATGGGTTCTTGAGGATTTTCAAGTTCTATCTGATCTTGAGCAAAGCAGCCATTATCTTCTACACTCAAGCTTATCTGATAGTTGAGTTGTTCTTGCAGTAAAATCACATTTTGTGGGTTCTGAAGATTTGATGTGCTAGGAATGGAGCCAGGTCCGAAATTCCATGTGTACAGTGCGTTATTATTTCCATTTGTTGTGGCTGTAAAATCATATTTGACATTTGGAAACTCGCACTCTCCATCACCGACTGCAATGTTCACTTCCAATGGAGGCCTTGCGTCGAATATAGCAAAAGCAGTATCAGCACAAGTCCATCCTGGATTAGCGATCAGCTGCACAGTGTAGAGGCCTGGGGCAGGGTAAGTGTAAGAGGGATTGGCGGCTTCACTCACATCTGTATCAATGCCTGGTACCCCAAAATCCCATTCGAAAAATGACGCATTGGTAGATACATTTTCAAATGAGACCGTAAGTCCATCGCAAAAGGATTCTTGCTCTGGTATGGATGCAATAATGTTGGGATCGCAAAGCGTCACATTGAATTGGAAATCTCGATGAGAAGTGTTGATCAATACACCGTTTCGATATTCACTGACGCAGACGCCCAAAACATATTGTCCTATTTGGGTAGCAGTACCAGTGATATAACCTGTTTGAGGGTTAATTGTGAAAGCTGGATTGGAGAGAATCTGATAGTCTTCAGAAAAATCATTTTGCCAAACCACGTTGTTATATGGACCGCTATCAGGTGGCTGTGGTGCAGGAATGTCTGCAGAGGCGCCATGATAAGGGTTACAAAATTCATATACAAGCGAGTCGCCATCTGCATCGGTGGCGCCGTGATCGAAAAAGAATTCAGCAGACGCGCAAAGGGCAGCGGGTGGAAAATTATCAAACTGTGCTGAGGAATTAGATTCCTCATCAATCAAATCGCTTCCTGGTATTGAAGTATAAAGGGTGAGTCCTGTTTGATTGGGAGCCACTAAATTGTCGATTGAAGGGTTGCGACAACATCTTTGGTAGACCATGTAATAGCCATCTTCATTTTGAGGCAAAGTCACTTGTGTAAAATAAGTGGCCCTTTCGATGCATAAATCGGGTGGTAGAATAAAACACGGATTTTCTAATTCAACTGGCACTTCGATAACGTTGAAAGGTTGAAGCGAAACCAGCACATCTTCCACGAGTGCATTATTTTGAGCGTTGAAGAATCCAATACTTGCCTGCGCATCGAATTGCGCATTATTGCTATTTGCAGGTCCACAATCGCGATATACGATGAGCGTAATAGCGTATGTGTCATTACCAAGATATTCGTAAAAAATTTCACCACCTACAAGATGCGTCGCGCGGGCCGATGAATGACACCACAGTGCCACCACCAGCAAAAAAGAAAATTTTAAAAGCGTTCGCAATAGGTTCATCGGTTAGAATACGAAACTAATATAATCAATCCATTCAATTCCCTACAGGAAGACTTAAAACATCTTACTTTCGTTGCATGAAAGAATGGTCGCATTTAGATGAACAAGGAAAGGTGCAAATGGTTGACGTGGGCAGCAAAGAAGCCAGTCAGCGTGCTGCTTCAGCAAGGGCACAAATAGTGATGCCTGAGTCGATATTGGCCCAATTAAAATCAAGTGATTTTTCAACTGCCAAGGGCTCTGTCATTCAGACGGCTGTTATTGCAGGAATTATGGGAGCGAAAAAAACACCTGACCTGATTCCACTATGCCACACGTTACTTCTGAATTCCGTCCACGTGGCGATAGAGGTCAGTGAAGAAGGTTTGGATATAATTTGCACAGTACAAACCACTGGCAAAACAGGTGTTGAAATGGAAGCTCTCACGGGAGCGTCTGTTGCAGCGCTCACGGTTTATGATATGTGCAAGGCTCTTTCTCACGATATAGAAATTAGATCTGTGGTGTTGTTGTCCAAGTCTGGCGGCAAGAATGACTATGAAAGAAAACAAGGTTAAAAAATACTTCTTTCACCCAAATGAAATAGCGCTTCTCGGGGATACCTGTGAGCGTATGGAAGAGTTTTATTTGAGACTTAAAAATTCAGCGCCTCATTTGAAGATGTGTTACATCGATGGCAGTCATGCTGAAACGAGCGGTGAATCAAAGGAAATAATCATATTGGGCGAAAGTCATTTGGAATTGGAATTGGATCGCTCAATGACACAAATGCAGCTAAGTGCTTTTATAGGAGGTTATGATCTCGTAGTGATCAATGGTCATCACTTTCGAGGAGGTAGACAGCTTTTATTTATTGATGAAAAAAAATGCCATACAGCCAAGCGAAGAGAGTCAGAATTAACAAATGTAGTCGGTGTATTTGCAGAAAATCAAGCTGATTTGCCAGACTATTTTACAAGTGTTTTTCCGCAAGCAGATACATGGTCTTTAGTTGGCGATATGCCTTCATTGATATCGACTATTGAGCCTACACGTTTCGATAGTGCGCCGTTATCAATGCTCATTCTTTTGGGAGGCAAGAGCACTAGAATGGGCTCGCGAAAAGAGCACATTGACTATCATGGACTACCTCAATGGGAATATTTAAAAAAAATTGGAGAGGAATTGGGCTTGGAAGTATTTTTTTCTTCGAAAGATAATAGTTTTGGTGAAGGGGTCATTACCGATTATATCCAAGACAACGGGCCAATCATTGGTATTTATAGCGCCTTTCAAGCATTTCCAGAAAGAGCATTTCTGGTAGTGGCTTGTGATATGCCTTTTATAAATAAAAAATCATTGGAGTATTTAATTGAAAATAGAGACTCCAAGCAATTCGCAACATGCTATTTTAACGAGGCCAAACAGTGGAACGAGCCGCTCCTAGCTATATGGGAACCACGCGTCAAGCAGACATTATGGTCGGCGATCGGCAATAATTTTAAGTGCCCGAAAAAAATAGTGAATACTCTACCTGTTCATGCATTAAAACCTGAATCCAAAGAATGGTTGGCTAATGCTAATGATCCTGAAGAGCGCAGGTGGGCAGAGCAAGTAATATCACAATCAAAAAATGGAAATTAAACCATATCAACCCGAAATTCGTTTTTCTGATATTGATGCCCTTGGGCACGTCAACAACGCAATTTATCTCACCTATTTTGAGCAGACACGTATTTATTATTTCGGAAATTTAATTTCTGAAAAATGGGATTGGAATAAATTCGGACTGCTCGTTGCGCGCAATGAAATCGAGTATAAGGTGCCTATTTTACTAAACGATAAAGTGAGCATTCATCTTGGTTGCAAGCATATCGGGACAAAAAGTTTTACTCTTGACTACCGCGTGGATATAGTTCGAGGAGATATGAAGTTTGTGGCTTGCACAGGTGCATCTGTGATGGTTAGTTTTGACCATCAGCAGAATATAACCACTGCAATTCCAGAGATATGGAGGGAAAAATTTGGCAGCCTAAAATCGGTTACCGAAGTTCAATCATGACCGAACTCATGGGTTGAAGATTAATAGTCTTGCCAAGCTCCACTTGCTTTCCGCTTATGATGTCGATTCCCGATTTCGATGATTTGATGTGTTCTTCGAATCGATTGAGTGATAGCACTGTTTCTTTCGACGCAGTGCTGTGGATGCACATTAGCTTTTCATTATTTTTTCCTAACCTAAAATAGACATAGGTATCGTCTTCTGGCACATACTGCACGAAAGACGATTGTGCGATCCAACTGTTTTGCTTGCGCCAATTGAAGAGTTTGGAAGAAAAACTAAATGCTTCCTTTTGCTGAGCGCTCATATTATTTACATCAAACAAATTAAGAGTATCTCCAGGCCAGCCACCTGGAAAGTCTTTTCTAACCAGCGCATCTGGATTGGTGAATCCTGTCATCAGTATTTCATTTCCATAATACACGCACGGAATTCCTCGTAGGGTAGCTAGCAGAGACATTCCCATTTTCCATTTCGAAAAGTCTTCTCCTACCATGCTGAAAAAACGACCCAAATCATGATTGTCGAGGAAGGTCACGCCATCGCTGGCATTTTTGTAAAGATAATCATGTGTAAGAGTCATTTGAATGCGACGAAGTCCTTCTTCCCAACCAAACTTTTCATTAAGGCCTTTTGTAATCGCGAAGTAGAGTTGAAAGTCCGTGACACCATCGAGTTGTGAGTCGAATTCTTTATTGAGATTGTTTTCTTTTGTAAACCAAGCCTGCACGGGAGATCCTTGAACCCATGTTTCGCCAAATATGTGTAGCGAGGGATATTCCTTCTTCAATGCTTTATTCAAATCGCTCATGAATTTCTGATCTGGATAAGGATAGGTGTCTATGCGAAAGGCATCGATTTCGGCATACTCTATCCACCAGATAGAATTTTGAATGAGATATTTTGCAAGGTGAGGATCTTGTTGGTTCAAGTCAGGCATATGCTTATCAAACCAACCATCTTTCAATATTTTTTTATCGCGCTCAGATGCATAAGGGTCCATGAGCAATTCAGTGCGGTAATTGGTGCGAGTGAACTCTGAAAACCAATGCACCCAATTGCTATCAGGAAGGTTTTTAAATGCATAGTGCTCATTCCCCCAATGGTTGTAAACGACATCCCAAACTGTTTTAATGCCTTTATTGTGGAGTTTTTTTGAGAGTGCTTTGAACTGTTCATTTGTCCCAAGTCTAGGATCTACCTTGTAAGAATCGGTTGCTGCGTAGCCATGATAACTTTCATAAGGTTGATTGTTTTCGAGAATAGGATTATACCAAATCGCTGTGAAGCCCATATTCTCGATAAAGTCCAAGTGATTTTCGATTCCTTTTAGGTCACCACCATGGCGGCCTTTTAGCGCGGATCTATCAGCTTTTTCAAGCATTCCTTCCATATTGTCATTCGACGGATCGCCGTTTGCGAAGCGATCTGGGAAAACGAGATACATATTGTCTGCTTGGTTGAGACCTGCCGGTTTGAAACCTGAGCGGTTCAAAAGGGGATATTTGAATTTAGAGGGTTTCTTGTTGCCTTTTTTAATAAGTGATAACTCAACCTCGCCAGCCGCTTGACCTTTTTCGATTACAAGAGTGACGTATTTATAGCATTTATTTTTCGCGTTCTCTTGTTGAGCGATTTTAATAAATTTCTCGCTAGTTGAAATTTCGTATTCCGCAATGTTGGCGCCCATTACAAGAAGCTCTATGGTGTCAGTTTCCATGCCGACCCACCAATTTGGAGGATCAACCCTTTCGATGATATTTTGTTGTGAATAACTGTCAAAGGGAAGGGTTAAAATACCACTTAATGTACTAATAGTCAGTATTGATATGTGTTTTTTAATATCTTTTAATGAAAAATTCATATTCAAAGCTTGTGTATTGGTAAAAATGCTATTTTTGGAAAGTGTTAAAAGTACACCAAGTATAACCCAAACAACAAATCAAATGAAAAAAATCTACGCATTTCTTATTGCGGGTGTTTTTGCTTTCGCAGCGAAAGCTCAGACATCCGTAACTTTCAGTGTGGACATGAGCAGTCAAACCGTTTCAGCAAACGGCGTTCACATTGCAGGTAACTTCAGAGACAACAATGGTGACGGCACGCCAGAAAATGCTGCCTACAACAACTGGGATCCAGCTGCTATAGCCCTTATGGACATGGGTAATGGTATATGGTCTGTAGAATTATCATTGGTATCTGGAACTTATGAATTTAAATTTATCAATGATAATGCTTGGGGTGCTGATGAGGCTGCTCCAACGGCTTGTTCGGTAAGTGATTCTAATTCAAATAGACAAATTATGGTAGGTGAGGCAGCTCAGACTTTTGGTCCAGTTTGCTTTGCAGAATGTGCAGCTTGTGGCACAAGCGTAGTGCGCTTCCGTGTGGACATGTCTTTAGTGGACGCAGACGAAGATGGTACTCCGGGTGAAGCAGGTGAAGATATCTGGCCAGCTGGCGTATCAGTAGCTGGTAATTTCCAAAATCCTGACGCTGATGGCGATGGCTCTGGCGACTGGACTCCTGGCTTGGTATGGTTGACAGACGAAGATGGAGACATGGTTTATGAAGGAGAATACAATGTAGGCGCAATGGCTTCTATCACTTATAAGTTCATCAACGGTGATTCTTGGCTTTTACCAAATGAAAGCGTTTCTGGTGATTGTTCAGATGGAAGTGGTAATCGTCTTAGCGCTATCAGCGGTTCTGTGGTTCTTCCAGCAGTTTGTTGGAGTGCTTGCGGTTCTTGCGTTGCCCCAACTCCTGTTACTTTCAACGTTGACATGTCTCTTCAAACACTCGTAGGTAACGGTATTCACCTCGCTGGTTCTTTTGGTTCTTCTGGTTATGATCAGTGGAACCCAGGCGGTATCGAAATGTTGGATGGTGATGGTGATGGAATTTATTCTGTAACGCTCAATCTTCAGCAAGGTGATTACAACTTCAAAGTTGTAAACGGAAATGGCTGGGATGCTCCAAACCTAAATGAAAACATTCCTGGTGAGTGTGCTATTGGTGGTAACAACAGAGGATTAACTGTGGGATCAGATCCTATCGAGTTGACTTTCTGCTACGGTCAGTGCTCAGCTGCTTGTATTTCAGATCCAGATCCAGCAACTGTAACTTTCCGCGTGGATATGACCAATGAAGTGGTGGCTGCTGAAGGAGTATTCATGATCTCAGGTTCTACCAACCCAGCTTGGCAGGCAGGTGCTACACAAATGACAGATGGCGACGGTGATGGTATCTATGAGTGCAGCGTTCTCATGTCAGGACCTACAAGCGTACTTTACAAGTTTGTGAATGGTGATGTATCTAACCCAGTAAACGAAGAAGGCGTGGCAACAGCTACTTCTACTGGTATAGAAGCTTGTGGTCTTCCAAACGGTCTCGGTGGATTTAACAGAGCATTCAACAGAACTGGTTCTGATGAGGTATTGGCTTCAATTTGTTACAATTCTTGCGCTACTTGTATTGTAAATGTAGAAGAGGAAGAAGCCGTTTCAAACCTTTCTATTTTCCCAGTACCTGCAAATGATTTGTTGAATATTCGTTTTAACAATCAAAATGCACAGTCTGTGGTGATCAACCTTGTTAACAATGTTGGTCAAATTGTTAGAAATATCAATTTGGGAACTGTAACTGGTGTTTCTAACGTTGAAATGGACGTAAACAACTTGGCATCAGGTGTTTATGCTGTTCAAATCAGCAATGGCAACAGTTCTGTAGTTCGTCAGATTGTAGTTCAGTAAGACGTTATAAACCAATAGGTTTCGGGAATGCCCTCTCCTTCAAGGAGGGGGCATTTTTTTTTGGTGAATAATGTTTTTTAAACAATGGTTTGCACCTTTTGCACAATCACTTATATTTGGCGTGATAATCTTAATCACCTTAATACCCAAAATCAAGCAACACATGAAGAAAAGTCTACTTTTTCTTTTCGCAGCCTTAACCACTGCTCATGTTTCGGCTCAAGTTACAGGTGTTACTATTGAACCGTTCTACACGGACGATGGAACAGTAACAGGATATCCTGCCGGACACACTACCTATAGAATTTACGCAGAATGTACGAACCCTGGCGACATGGTTCTCAGCGTTTCAGGTTCTGATATCGCGCCATTGGCTCTAAATGTTCCAGATGG
>JBILSZ010000141.1:0-5607 GCA_044371755.1 Flavobacteriales bacterium
AGGTTATTCTAAACGCTGAGTACACTCACACCATTGTCGATCATGATTGGTTTTATCTTATGACCAATACATTTGTGGATATCGGTTATTTAAGACCTCCAGGAGGATCCTTCGACTTTAATCCACAAAATAACTCAAATGCTTTCTACTATTCAGGCATGGGCTTAAAAATTCAATCTAAAAAATTTTATAACTCCTTGATTCGACTGGATTATGGATTTAATATAAACAATATAGCTCAGTCAGGATTCATTTTTGGATTTGGTAATTTCTTTTAGAATATGAGGAGAATGATAAGTTTTATTTTAATATTCTTAGCTTATAGCTCACACGCTCAGACCTGTGTTACAGGAAATTGTTTTGATTCTTTTTCTAAAGTAATTTATATAAACGGCGACTTCTATGAGGGAGCTTTTCAAAACGGTAAAAAGCATGGCCAAGGAAAATATGTAAGTTCTAAGGGTGATCAATATGTCGGTGATTGGAAGGAAGACCTCGTAGATGGAAACGGTGAGTGTCGATATGCGAATGGAGATGTTTACAATGGTGAATGGAAGTTACATCGCAAACATGGTCTTGGTCAATTTAAGAATTCAAAAGGCGATATTTATTCAGGTCAGTGGCGGAATGATAAAAAGAATGGGAAGGGCACTTTTTCTTTTAAAGATGGCTTCAGACATGAAGGTGAGTATTTGAATGATTTACGCCACGGCTACGGAACGTTTCACTATGCTGACGGAAGCATATATAGAGGTATGTTTGAAAGTGGAGAGTGGCACGGTGCCGGCAAGTATGAATTTAATTCTGATAAATATTACGAAGGCGAGTTTTCGAACGGGGAGATTACTGGCAACGGAAAGATGGAGTTGAAAGGAAAGTATATTTACATCGGAAGCTTTGTAAAAGGACAACGCCACGGCAATGGTGAGTACTTCAATGCTAATGGGGATATTTATCGTGGTCTGTTCATCAATGATCTCTTTCACGGTCGCGGAAAGTATATTGCGCTCACCGGCGGATTCTATGATGGAGATTTTATTTTAGGTAAAAAAGAGGGTTTTGGTTTTGAATCTTTCGCAAATGGGGATTCATATAAAGGCTCGTTCAAACAAGGTTTGATGCACGGCAATGGTCTTTACGTTTGGAAGAATGGCGATCGATACGATGGCCCATGGATGAGCAACAAAAAACACGGGAAAGGTAAATACACTTTGAGCGATGGAAGACAATATTGGAGTGTTTGGGAACACGATAAATTAATCAGTTACACAGAAATATAAACGAATGAATGCACCGCTAGTAAACCCCGTTGAGGGTATTAATGATCAGGTTTTTCAAGATTTGGTCACATTTTTCAATGAGACATTAGGCTTTTGTCCCAACAGCGTGCGTACCATGTATCACCGCCCGCATATCGCATTTGCATTTATTGAGTTGAATAAAGCAGTGATGAAAAATGAGGGACGCGTGACCAGTAGTTTGAAACGTCTGATTGGTTACGTAAGTAGCAATGCAGCGGGTTGTCGATATTGTCAGGCACACACCATTCGTGCTGCTGAACGGTATGGTGCTGAGGCTTTGCAACTGGAAAACATTTGGGATTTCAGAACGCACGAAGCATTTTCCGATGCAGAGCGCGCGGCTTTAGAATTTGCTATTGCAAGTTCCATCATACCAAATGCGGTAGATGAAAAGGTCAAAAATGAAGTTCACAAGTATTGGAATGAAGGCGAGATCGTAGAAATACTAGGCGTGGTCGCTCTATTCGGTTATCTCAATCGCTGGAACGATTCAATGGGTACGACCCTCGAGCCCGCAGCCATCGAGTCAGGTGAAAAATACCTCAGTAAAAAAGATTGGACCGTCGGTAAGCACGGGGGGTGATGGAACAGGAGTAAGAACAAGAACGGGAACAAGAACAAGGGAACAAGGAACAGGGGAACAAGGAACGAGGGAATTTTGAATTGCGAATTAGTTATTGCGAATTCCTAATTCGCAACGGCTAATTCGCAAAACCGACATGTTTTATTCCAATATCCCACCCTATTCCCTATTCCCTATTCCCTTATTCTTTGTTCCTTGTTCCCAAAATCCCTTGTTCCTTGTTCTTTCCCCCCCTTGTTCCTCTTATCCCTTGCCGATCGCGAACATCACCGGTCGCTTATGGAGCTTCGGTGGTTTTGCCATCCATTCTTCAAGAGATTTAGTACCTATCTGTTCGCTGTCCATCGTGAGATCGGCTGCGATGCAAAGCAACAGGCGAGGGGAGAGGTGATTCACGATGTCTTCAAACAAGGCTTCATTGCGATAGGGCGCATCCATCATCAATTGCGTTTGGTTATTGCGCACCACAAGCTGTTCGAGCTGTTGTAATTTTTTGATCCGCTCAGCGCGCTCACGCGGCAAGTAGCCGTTGAACGCAAAATTTTGTCCGTTGAGTCCACTGGCCATTAAGGTGAGCAAGATGCTGCTGGCGCCAACCAATGGCACCACAGGAGCACCGATTTGATGTGCTTTCATCACAGCCACATTACCAGGATCCGCTACACAAGGCACGCCCGCCTCGCTGATCACACCCATGTTTTCCCCGCGAATCAGAGCTTCCACTATTCCAAATTCATTGTCGCTTTTGGTGTGCTCATTCAATAAAATGAAATTCACATTTTCAAAATCCTCGGTATAACCGATGGCTCGTAACAGTCTGCGAGCACTGCGCAATTCTTCTACTACGAATGTTTTAATGGTCTGCACCACTGATTTGGTGAGAGTAGTAGTAACATCTCCCGCTGGACCGCCGAGGGTATTGGGAATGAGATATAAGGTTCCTTTCTTCATGCTATAAATGAAAAAAGGCTTTCCGCGGAAAGCCTCTCTTTCGTTGATATTTTAATATTATAAATCGTCAAAACTCACATCGCCACTCGATGAGTTGGCCTCTGTCTGCTCCTCACGCTCGTAGTTCTGACGTTCTTCTGGTGCGCGATAATTGCCGCTTTCTTGAAGTCTTTGAATGTGATCAAACGACTCTTGTAGGCCAGCCATGAACTTCTCAAAGTCTTCCTTATAGAGGAATATTTTGTGTTTTTCAAAGCTAAAATTACCGTTGTTGTCGACGCCCGAACGCTTACTTTCTGTAATGGTCATAAAGAGGTCGTTGCCGCGGGTGGCCTTCACATCAAAGAAATAGGTACGTTTGCCCGCTCTCACCGAGGTCGAAAATACGTCGTCCCTGTAGAAATTTCCTTCACTCATAGACAGATCTATTTTGGTTTTTTAAGGTTGTAGTATGTCAAATATAAATACTTCTGTTAAATTACAAAATAATATGAACAATTTTTTATGTCGTACGAAGCCCCGGGCTGCATCTATATCTATCCTCATGATAGTAGTCGTAAAGGTTATCTAGCAATTGCTCACAACGGTCTGTACCAAGCTGTTCGGCCCACGCAATGAGGCCTTTAGGATAATTCACCCCTTTGGTCATAGCCAGATCGAGGTCTTCGGCGCTTGCTATTTTGAGGTGAAGCGCTTCATATGCTTCATTGATGAGCATCACCAGTATTCGCTGGAATATCGTTTGTCGGAGGTTTGCGTCGGTCGAAAAAGCAGGTTTTTCGGCACCTTCGGCATAGCTGTAATATCCTCTACCTGTCTTGCGCCCGAGCCATCCTGCTTCTACCATTTTCTTTTGGGTGAGGGCTGGCTTGTATCGAGGGTCGAAATAAAAGGCGGTGAACACTGATTCTGTGACAGCATAATTCACATCATTTCCAATTAAATCCATCAATTCAAATGGTCCCATGCGGAAACCGCCTTCGCGCATGGCTTCGTCGATGGTGGCCATGTCAGCTATGCCTTCTTCATAGATGCGCAAGGCTTCGCCGTAAAACGGGCGTGCCACGCGGTTTACAATAAATCCGGGAGTGTCTTTGGCGATCACCGGCACCTTGCCCCATCGTTCCATCCATTCCTTGCATGACTCAGTAATGGCTTGGTGTGTTTGAAGGGCTGGAATAATTTCAACCAAGGGCATGAGGGGCGCTGGATTGAAAAAGTGCAATCCGATCACACGCTCGGGCCTTTTGCAACCGCCTGCGATGGCTGTGATAGAAAGACTAGATGTATTGGAGGCAAGCACAGTATTGGCATCCACCATTTCATCGAGGCCTTGAAAAAGCTTACGCTTGATTTCAGGATTCTCAATGATGGCTTCAATGATGAGGTCGCATGTTTTGAGAGCTTCCAATTCTTCAGCAATTTGAATGCGATTGCGCACCTCTACGGCTTGCTCGGCAGTCATCTTTCCCTTTTCAACCAATTTATCAAAGGTAGATTTGAGGGCTATCGAAGCCTTATCTAACGCCGCTTTTTGTGCATCGTACAATATCACCGTTTCGCCAGCTTGTGCTGCTACTTGTGCAATTCCGCTTCCCATGGCGCCAGCGCCTACTACTCCCACTTTCATGTGTCGTATATTTGATTTTGGCCACGAAGTTAGCATGATGCGCTAAGTTTTAGTTTCTTTATACCCCGATGAGTTCATCTTTTTATAAAATAATCTTTGCTCTGGGCATGCTCATGCCTATCACTGCCATGGCGCAACGTCCATCCGCATTCGTCGAACGTGGGGATTGGGCAGCAGACGCTGGTGAGTGGGAGGAGGCTTATGCATTCTACTACCAAGCTTATGTGCGAGATAGCACTGAGTTCGACCACCTCACACGAATGGCAACGGCTTCACGTATGCTCAAAGAATACGATGAATCTCTTCGCATGTACCGCGAGGCCTATGACAAAGACGAAGGCAAACTTTTTCCTGACGGTCTATTTTGGATTGCCATGCTCGAAAAGATGCAAGGCGATTACGAATCTGCTCAAAGGGATTTTAGAAAATATACCAAGAAAATCAATAAGGATAAAAAATCTCAATTATATCAGCGCGCGCTGAAAGAAACGGAGAGTTGCGTATGGGCTTTAAATTATAAAAGGAAACCTTTTCGAGATAGCCTCACGCATTACACCATGCAAGGCGGAGAAAAGCAAAGTGAAAATTACGCATGGAGCAAAAACGACAGCGTGATTTTTTCTTTTTATAAAAATGATAAAGCAAAATGGGAATTATGGAGCGGACTTTTTGTAGATTCTACAATAAGTAATGCCACGTCCCTCGCTGCCGACAGCGTATCCCTTGCGAATGTTTGTTTTGATAGCAACGGCTACGCTTACTTTACTCGTTGTGGTGTAGATGGTTCAAAGGCTTCACCCCTGCGTACCATCAATGCTCCGGGAGCGAACTCTACCATGCCATGGATTGCAGAAATCGGAGGAAGTGAGTATTTATTCTTTGCCAGCAATCGCCCTTTAGGCAAGGGAAAAATGGACATCTGGATTGCAAAGAAATCGAATGATACGTTCATCAATCCTGAAAATGCGGGAGATATAATCAATACAACGGAAGATGAATTAGCGCCGCATTACTACAAAGACCGTTTGTATTTCAGCAGTGAATTGCATGCTGGTTTTGGCGGACAGGATATTTTCTTTTCGAAGGGAACTCCCATCAGTTGGGGCATTCCAGAGAATATAGGATTACCCATCAATAGTAGT
>JBILSZ010000053.1:0-18526 GCA_044371755.1 Flavobacteriales bacterium
TCATCGAGAAAGGAGACGACCCGGTGACTTTTGACCACGACTGTCGTGAAGGTATTTGCGGTATGTGTAGTATGTTCATCAATGGCGAGGCGCACGGTCCAAACCGTGGCGTAACCACTTGTCAGTTGCATATGCGTTCATTTAAAGACGGTGATACCATTTATATCGAACCTTGGAGAAGCGCAGGTTTCCCTGTGATCAAGGATTTGATGGTAGACAGAGGCGCCTTCGATCGCATTCAGCAAGCGGGCGGATTTATTTCTGTAAATACTAGCGGGCGCACATTAGATGCTAACGCAATCCCTGTTCCGAAAGAAGATGCAGATAAGTCGTTTGATGCTGCTACTTGCATCGGCTGTGGCGCATGTGTTGCTACATGTCCAAATGGCTCAGCGATGCTTTTCGTTTCTGCGAAAGTTTCTCAATATGCTTTATTACCACAAGGTCAGGTAGAACGCAAGGAACGCGTGCTCAATATGGTGAAAAAGATGGACGAAGAAGGATTCGGTAATTGTTCGAATATCGGTGCATGCGAGGTTCAATGTCCAAAAAACATCAGCTTGGAGAACATTGCACGTATGAATAGAGAATATTTAATGGCATCTATCAAACCTGAGAACTAATTTCTCGGGTTTGGGTTTTATTAAGAGTAAATTTATTCTCGATGAAGTATATGCTCTTGGCCATCTCATCGATGGCCTTTTTTTCTTTTAGCTTGCTCCAATTCAACTGGGGTATCGCTAGCGATTATTCAATTAAGTTTTCTGGCAAGAATGCGGAAGGCACGTTTCAAGGGCTTTCTGGGACGATTGTATTCGACGAAAAGGAACCTACCAAGTCTAAATTTGATGTCGTTGTGAAGGCAAATACAATTAAGACTGGAAATGATACCAAGGACAAGCACGCGCGCGGAGATAGTTGGTTTGATGTAGAAAAATACCCAGATATTCGATTTGCCTCATCATCTTTCGAAAAAGTGGGGGCTGGTTTTTTAGTGAAGGGTAAACTTACCTTACATGGAACAACCAAGGACGTGGCGATTCCATTTACATTTAAAAAAGATGGTAACAACGGACTCTTTGAAGGAAGATTCGTTGTAAATCGAAGTGAATATGGTATTGAGGGAAATTTCTTCGGATTTTCTGTAGGGGAAGCCTTCACAATAGATCTTAGGGTGCCCGTAAAACCGCTTTAGTAGCGGGATTCACCAAGACTTGTTAGCATTCTTTTTTTTTCTCAAATAAAGAAAACTGAAATCCATTTAGCTTCGCTGGCCTATGGTGAGCTATATTGATATCCTTATCGTTATTATTCTATTATTGGCCATTTGGAGAGGGTGGAAGAATGGTTTTGTGATGGAGTTATTTTCGATGCTTGCTATTTTTGTTGGTATCTACGCAGGCATACACCTTAGCGATTGGTTTACGGTTTTTATGAGGGATAAAATGGATACCACGACTCCTTATATGCCGATTATTTCTTTTGTTTCAGTGATGATTCTAGTCATCATAGGTATTTATCTGCTGGGAAAATTACTTACGAAAACTCTCAAGGCAGGTGGCGCTGAAACGTGGAACCAGATTGGTGGGGCTTTTTTTTCGCTGTCAAAAACGATTTTAACGCTATCAGTACTGTTCATTGTTTTTCACGCATTTGACCAAAAGACAGGTTTGATTCCTCAGGATCAAAAGGACAAGTCCATTTTCTACTCACCGATATATAAGTTCTCGATGGTTGTATTACCCAGCATGAAAGAGAGCGAGTTGTATAAGCGAATCAGTCAGGTTGATATCGAAAGTTCAATTGAAAAGTAGAGCCTTCTCCTAGTTTGCTCCTCACTTCGATACTGCCTCCTAGCGTTTCGATTTGGTTTTTTGTCATGAAAAGCCCAATTCCACGGGCATCGGGATGTACATGGAATGTTTTGTAAAGACCGAAAATTTTGTCACTGTGTTTTTCAAGATCAATTCCAATCCCATTATCTTCTACAATAAGTGATTTAAATAAGCGTACGGTTTCAACCCTTATTTTAACCACACCTCTTCGTTGGGTGGACCTATACTTGATGGCGTTTGAGATCACATTGAGTACAATACTATCAACGTAAGCATTGATACCACTCACATATTCATCATCTTGAATATCATTGATGATTTCAAAATCGTTGAGAAGGATTATTCCTTGAAGGTTTTCAAGCGCTCGATTAACGCACTTTTTCAAGTTTACACTATTGATTTCGGCAGTCTCGTTTAGGTTGATGACAGCAATCTCTGTGAGATGCTGAATGGTTTCTTGTAGGCGTGACGAAGCCGTTTTGAGCATCACACCTGTCTCCGAATGTAGTGCATGAGGAAAATCCCCCTCCAAAAAGTCGAGCAGTGTTTGAAGATTTCCGGAGTGGGATCGCAGATTGTGCGATACGATTCGCGCGAAATTTTGAAGGCGCTCATTTTGTTTTTGAGAGAGTTGAAGTAAAAGCTTAGACTCCTCCTCTTTTATCTTTTTCTCGTGGATGTCTGTGTGCGAACCAGCCATTCTGTAAGCTTTTCCGTATTGATCCCAAAGTGCGACACCTCGAGCCATTACCCAGCGCAGCGAACCGTCTTTGTGCTTCATTCGCAGCTCTACTTCATATATAGGAGATTTCTTTTTTAAATAGCTTTGAAGAACTTGTAATACTTTATCTCTATCTTCTTCGAATATGAGAGCACTAAATGTGCTGAATTCATTTTTTAATTCGCTATCATCATATCCGAGCATGGCCTTCCAACGCTTTGACAAAAAAGCTTCGTTCGTCAGGATATTCCAATCCCAAATGCCATCATTACTGCCTTCAATAGCTAACTGATATTGGTCTGTAAGGGCTTGTAATTTTTGCTCATTGACCTTTTGTTTTGTAATATCCTGAAAGGTACCGTACAATCGAATTGCTTTTCCTAGCTTGAATTCAGCCTTTCCAATACCCCTTACATATTTTTCTTTTCCAGTGGGAGTGATGATGATGAGTTCAACATCATAGGCTTCACCTGTGGCAATAGTGTTGTTTACCGCTGCTTCTATGATATTTCGAGAGTTTCCTTCTTTGTAAAAATTAATAGCAGTAGCCAAATCAGGCTCGAAATCCTCTGAAACTTCATGAATTTTTTTTGTTACACCTGACCAAAAAAGTCGTTGACGAATAAGATCTAATTCCCAAGTGCCAACCAAGGCCATCTGCCCCGAGAGTTCGAGGATTTCATTCGTCTTACGAAGTTGTTCTTCTAGTACGAATCCAGTATCTTGTCTAAAGTATAACATGCATCAAGAAGTAATCAAAGGTAGTATTCTTGAGCATTAGTTATTACAGTAAAACTACGCAGGGTGCTAAATCGTGACCCTTAATCCAAAGTTTTGTGCCAGAGGCAAATGAGAGATCATTCCAACCTCAGGTACGTGGTTGAGTCTGAGTGTTGGCTGCATTTCATAAAAGAGATGAACAGGCATCCAAAATTGACGTTTTTTACCAATTCTAAAATCAACCCCAAATGGAATTGAAGCTGTCAAAGCAAGTGATCTTTTATTTCTAAAAACTTCTGTTCTGCGCTCTTCAATATCATTATAATTGCTGTTCATATAAACTAAGTAATCATCTTCTTCTGTGGTCATGCGTCGGGTGTATTGAAGGGTTGTTTCGGCATTAATTGTAAGGCCGACACCCAAACCGAAGCCCGTATAAAACGACCAGCGGTTGTTAGGATTAAGTACTACGAGATAGGATGCATCTAACAGTAAGGCTCTGGTCGCATATGATAATGAAAGGTATTGCATCTGAACAGAATCCAACACTTCAATATTTCCCGTGGTAGGTGACACAAGTGTATCATACGGAAAGCGATCGCTGCGAGAATACGCTCCAGCAAAAAGTTCTGCTTGTGCAGACGAAAATCCTATACGCAAGCGCTGGCCATATTTTTCTTTCCAATTGCTGCGGATGTTGAAGCCAAGATTAAAGTTTACTGATGTATTGCTAACAAACATTCCAAACGGTGAAAACTCATAGCCCTCAAGATTGATATCCAGCAATTGGCTCCCAGGAGCGAGTTTGCGGAAGTCATTCAGGCCTTCGGTGGTAGGACGAACACTCCAGTTGCTACCAGAAAAATTAATCTCCGCGAGCGTCAAAAGTGGTGTCACTTCTTCTTCGGGTAATTCATAGTACTGGGCGTAAGAAAGTAGGCCAGCGCAGAGAAAGGTCAGAACGAGAAGTGATGCTTTCATGATTATTTTCTTTTGACTATGACGTAACAATGAGGCTGCTCTTATATTTCTTGTACCAATAAATTATCATTGCAATCATGCTTGCACTCATCAGTGCAATTATCCACAAGGGATTTAAATCCTTCGTACGCGCTGCGTCAATAATGGTATAAATCCAAAGGCCTACTATCATCAAAGAGGCAAGGAGCATTGGAGCGGTGGTTAATGTGGTGATATCATACACTACTGCGGCAATAAAAAGTAATTGCAGAAAGATAGATACGATAAAAAGAGAAAAGTAAGTTTTTGAATTCATAGTGATTTAATTTGAAACGAATATAATCATATTTGTGCGCAATGAAAAGAGCGGGAAGTTTTTTTGAAGATGTGCATGATGTGGCGCGTTTGATACCTGAAGGCCGTGTGACGAGTTATGGTGCTATTGCGAAATATCTGGGCACCGGTATGAGTGCGCGTATGGTCGGCTGGGCCATGAACGCTTCATTCACAGCAGAGCCTCCTGTTCCGGCCCATCGCGTGGTGAATCGCCAAGGAATGCTCACTGGTAAAATACATTTTTCTCCACCGGAAAAAATGCAAGTGCTACTCGAACGAGAAGGCCTCCGAGTCGAAAATGATTGCATCATTGATTTTCAAAAACACTTCTGGGATCCGATGGTGGAGTTGGATTGATTACTCTTTTGATTTTTTCTCGATTTCAGGCAATTGTTTGATGTACTCTTCAGCATTCCACACAATTCCAAATCGTTTTACATATTCTGCCAGAGGGCCTAGATCCATGCCCGCTCTGCGCTCATCCACTGATAGGGGATCGATTAGTGGTAACACATAGCTGAGACCAGTGGTCTTGTCAAAACCAATCTGGCTTCCATAAATTTGTTTTTTACCTTCTCCTAAAGCGATGCGATCTTCTAGTAGTGCCAAAGAACTTCTACTTGCATTATTAAACTGTACCGCTTCTCGCATCATCGGTAAATACTTTTGCTGTGTTGCTAGGTCAGCATGCTGAATGACCAAGAAAATTGCTTGATTTGCCTGTCCACCCACGAGCTCAGGACCAACCCATCCGCGAGTATCGAGGATACGAGTGATAGACTGAAGATTTAAACTGTCTTTTTCGATCATAACCTTCGTCAAGCTATCGACTTGTGGGCTATCCTGCCCATATTGATCTCTAGCGCCCAAGAATTCCCGTCTTATGCTTTGGTCCTCATCAAAAATGTTTAGTAATTCATCACGAAGTGGCTTGTCAATCTTAGCCTCTATTTTATCAACTTCAATTTGAATTTTCGAAATGAGTTCTTTCCAATTTAATGAATCTCGCAAAGATGATAGGTCGCTATCACTTTGAAGATGATTCAAATTGTACCAACCATTATCCGCAGCCAAATTCAACCATTCGAACGCCAAATTTTTTTGTCCACTTAAAGCTGCCGAACAGGCGGCATTGTAAAGGTGTTGGGGATCTCTTTTTTCAATAGAAAATGCTTGGTTAAAAAGCTTTACAGATTCAGCATAATTTTTTTCATTGTACAAAACATCTGCTTGCTTAATGAGAGTGCCATAATCTTGAGCGCTACTACAGAGTGCCAAGCAGAGTTATATTGTCGAGATAATTAACGTCATGTTTTTCTTTCAAATATACTCATAATGAAATCACGCGCTTTTATTTGTGTTCTATCTTTGCGACATGAATCAATACGATGTAGTTGTTATCGGCTCTGGACCTGGTGGGTACGTGGGAGCCATTCGCGCGGCGCAGTTGGGTTTGAAAACTGCTATTGTTGAACGCTACAATACCCTCGGCGGCACCTGTCTCAACGTCGGATGTATTCCTTCGAAAGCTCTCCTTGATAGCTCTGAACATTATCATCAAGCAGTTCACACATTTGCCGAACATGGCATCGACCTCAAGTCGGCACCGAAGGTGAATCTTCCTCAAATGATTGCTCGCAAGCAGGGTGTGGTTGATCAAACCACGAAGGGTATTGATTTTTTAATGAAAAAAAATAAAATCGAGGTTTATCACGGCCATGGCTCTTTTGTGGATGCGCGCACTGTCGCCATCACTAAGGAAGATGGTTCGGTAGAACAGATTGGTGCTAAGAATGTGATTATCGCTACAGGTTCGAAGCCCGCCTCTTTGCCATTCATTAATGTCGATAAGAAGCGCGTCATCACCAGCACCGAGGCTTTGAAACTCGACGAGATTCCAAAACACATGATCATCATTGGTGGTGGTGTGATTGGTCTTGAATTGGGCTCGGTGTATGGACGTTTGGGCTCACAAATTTCAGTTGTAGAATATATGGACAGCATCATTCCTACGATGGATCGCACCATGGGTAAGGAATTGCAGAAGTCTTTGAAGAAAATAGGCTTTGATTTTTACCTCTCTCACAAAGTGAAAGAGGTAACGGCAAAAGGCAAAACAGTCACTGTTAAGGCCGACAATGCAAAAGGTGAAGAATTGGTACTCGAAGGCGACTATGTGCTCGTAGCCGTGGGACGCCGACCATATACAGACAACCTTGGTCTAGACAAGGCGGGTGTGAAGATGGACGAACGCGGAAGAGTAGAGGTAGATAACCATCTTCAAACCAATGTTGCGGGTATTTATGCCATTGGTGACGTAGTGAAAGGAGCCATGCTCGCTCACAAGGCTGAGGAGGAAGGTACGTTTGTAGCTGAGGTGATCGCGGGTCAGAAGCCACACATCAACTACAATTTGATTCCCGGTGTTGTATATACATGGCCTGAAGTAGCTTCTGTGGGTTATACCGAAGAACAGCTCAAAACAGATGGTACTCCTTATAAAGTGGGTTCATTCCCATTCAAGGCAAGCGGTCGTGCCCGTGCGAGCATGGACACGGATGGATTGGTTAAAGTGCTGGCACACAAGGAAACCGACGAAATCCTAGGCGTTCACATGATAGGCCCACGATGCGCCGATATGATAGCTGAGGCGGTGGTGGCAATGGAATTCCGCGCCAGCGCCGAGGACATCGCGCGTATCAGCCATGCTCACCCGACATTTACGGAGAGTTTCCGCGAGGCGGCTCTTGATGCGACGGATAAGAGGGCGATACATATTTAATAAGATAATAGGGTAATAGGGTAATAGGGTAATAAGATAATAGGGTAATAGGGTAATAGGGTAATAGGATAATAGGGTAATAGGGTAATAGGGTAATAGGATAATAGGGTAATAAGATAATAGGGAATAGGATAATAAGATAATTGGGCGGGAGGGGTGTGGAGAAAATTGTTGGTAAATTCGTTTTTCTTCGTATATTTGCCGTCCCAAAAAAATCCGTAGGGTGAAGGCATTGAAGGAATATCAGATTCCCTTTTTGGGACTCAAGGTGGGAACCCACTCTTATGAATTCACTCTCACGGAAGCGTTCTTTGAGGCATTCGAATATTCGGAGATTACAGAATCCAACATCGCAGTGGAGCTGGAGTTTGAAAAACAAGGTACCTTGATGGTCCTGGATTTTGAACTCAAAGGCTCGGTGACATTGCTCTGTGATCGATGTGGTGACCCTTATCCACAAACCATTCAGTCAAATGAACGTTTGATTGTAAAGTTTGGTGACGAAACAGGCCACACAGACGAAGATATATTGGTGCTCGGTCCTAGTGAAAATACGGTGGACGTGTCTCAATATCTCTATGAATATGCCCATCTGGCACTGCCAGCCAAGCATGTTCACCCCACCGAGGCCGAATGCAACCAAGAGGTATTGGCGGCGTACAAAAAATACACCGTCGATAGCGACAACAGAGACGAATGGGCAGCTTTAAAAAATTTACAATTCGAGGATAATGAACCCCTCGAAGATGACGAAGAAGAATAAATAGATAAATACCTACTGAAATGGCACATCCCAAACACAGAATTTCCCAAACTCGCCAGGCGAAGCGTAGGACTCACTACAAGATTGAAGCTCCTAACGTTTCAACTTGCCCAACTACAGGTCAGCCTCACCTTTTCCACCGTGCTCACTGGTACGAAGGAAAACTTTACTACAAGGGTAAAGTAGTAATGGAGAAGGAAACCGCAGAGAACTAAGAGAATCCTCACTTTATATAGCATAGCGCCGATCCCATGGGTCGGCTTTTTGCTTTACACCAATAGGAATTCTGAATTCCGAATTCTGAATTCCGAATTTATAGTGCTTTGGCTTGATGATTGTAGCTTACGCGTCGGTCAAAATATTTATTATACTCGTAGCATGAAACACGTACTTGCCATCTTATTATCTGCTTTCACCCTCATCAGTTTTGCTCAAGCTGATATCACCCCGCAGGTCTCGGATGCCCTTAAAAAGGGTGATGCCAATGCACTTTCAGCTTATTTTATGGGCACTGTAGAGATTGAACTGAAGGAAGAAAGCAATGCATACAGTGCTGCAGATGCCAAATCTGTGATGGCTACGTTCTTTTCTCAAAACCCCGTCAAGAGTTTTACAATAAAACACCAAGGTACTTCCAAGTTAGATGACCAATACCGCATCGGTGACCTTGTGACTGCCAAAGGCAATTACCGCGTTACTTTCTTTATGAAAAAAGTCGGAAATGGCTGGCAAATCAAACAGTTGAAGATAGAAGGGTAATTCAAACCCGCACGCCTGCCCGTTTTCGTATCTTCGTGGCATGGAGAATTTTGACCTAGAGCAGTTTCTAAAATATGCGATCGCAGAAGATGTCGGCGATGGCGATCACACCAGCCTTTCTACAATTCCCGCTAGCGCCACAGGCAAGGCGAGGCTATTAGTTAAGGATAATGGAATCATCGCTGGAATCGATGAGGCTAAGCGCGTATTCGAACTGATTGACGCGGATTTGAAATTTGAACAAATACTCCAAGATGGAGCAAAAGTGCAACACGGTGATGTTGCATTTTTTGTGAGCGGAAAATCGCAAAGCATCGTTACGGCAGAGCGTCTTGCTCTCAACATCATGCAACGCATGAGCGGTATCGCAACACAGACGGCGAAAATCACGTCAATGATTTCTCACACGAAGTGCAAACTCCTCGATACCCGTAAGACAACTCCCGGATTTCGTTATTTCGAAAAGCGCGCTGTCGTGCTCGGTGGCGGCGTTAATCACCGCATTGGACTTTATGATATGATTTTAGTTAAAGATAATCATATCGACTACGCAGGTGGCGTGAATGAGGCGCTTTCAAAAATCAAAGAATATTTAGAAGTAAATAAAAAGAATCTAAAAGTAGAAGTAGAGGCGCGTTCGCTGGAAGATGTCAAATTGATTTTGGAAAATGGATTGGCTTTTCGAATTTTGCTCGACAATTTTACTGTTGAACAAATGAAAGAAGCTGTATCGTATATCAATGGTCGTGTGCAGACAGAGGCAAGTGGCGGCATTCATGAGGGCAATGTGGTTGCTTATGCGGAAACAGGAGTAGATTATATTTCAATGGGTGCGTTGACACATCAAATCAAAAGTCTGGACTTGAGTTTGAAAGCGGTGAAGTAAAAGTTTTATGGCAGAGAATTTTTTTCAAAGAATACCAAGAATGAAAGGTGTGCGAAGAATCATTCGCTCGCTGGATAGTGTTCATCCTCCAGGATTTGAAGGGTTGTCGTTGTGGTATGTGCTTAAATTCTTCGTGGAAGGAATTACGGAAGGCCATCTGCCGACACGTGCTGCGGCAATTTCGTTCCGTATCTTCCTCGCGTTTTTCCCTGCAATTATCCTTTTGCTTTCGCTTATTCCATATATACCCGTCCCCAATTTTCAGGAGAGCTTGTTTGACAGTATCCGTGGCTTTTTCCCTGGTGATACGTTCTCGTTATTTGAAAGCACACTGGATGACTTGATTAATAAAAAACACAACGCCTTGTTATCTGTTGGTTTTATCCTCTTGATTTACTACGCCTCCAGTAGTATCAACGCGATTCTTTTGGGTTTTAATGAAAGCATTTTTATTGAAGAAAGAGGAAATATCATCATGATGCGCTTGGCTTCAATCGTATTGATTTTTGTACTTGGACTTATCATGATTGTAGCGGTTTCATTGATCATTTTTAGCGGGATTGCTTTTGAATATCTGCACGAAAAGGGCATCATCGGAAGCATTGATTATATTCCTATTTTGAATTTTGCAAAATGGGTGATTTCTGTTTTTTTGATTTATACCGTAATCAGCACACTCTATAATGTAGGCAATGGAAAGAAGCGCCGCCGCTGGAGATTTTTCAATGTGGGCACTACGTTCGCTACGATTTTCTTCGTGATAGCCTCTTTGGGATTTGCTTATTTCGTAAACAACTTCGCACAGTTCAACAAGCTCTACGGTTCTCTGGGAACACTCATGGTGCTATTGATTTGGTTGAACTTTAACAGCATGATTGTGCTGCTGGGTTTCGATCTCAACTCAGGAATTCGTCAGGCCAAGAAGGCTACAAAACTTGCGAGTTAGCGCTTCACGACTGTAGTCGGGAGCTTTTTCGGTGATAATCATCTCGCCTTTTTTCCAACTTTCATAGTGTTCACGGAGCATCATTTTAATTTTATCATGATGCTGTCTGTTGATGATTTTACCTGAATTGGTTTGAAGTAGTAAGACTGCCGCATCGCCATCTTCGGGGCCAATGCCCAGAATGGGAGTGCCGCTGGCCATGTACTCATACATTTTGCCAGGCATATTTCCTGCTGCGATGTCAGTATGTGCAAGAATAAGAAGTAGTAAAGTAGAAGAACAATATAAATCTACCACGGCGCTGTGAGGCACGGCTGGCGCGAATTTCGTGATGGCAGCTAGTGCCGAGTTATCTTCTATATATTGTCTGAAACTATTGTTGACCGGACCAATAAATTCTACAGAGATATCATCTAGTAAGATTTTTTTTTCACGAATCAAATCTGCGATGGCTCCCATCATAGGGCGAGGGTCGCGCAGTTCGTCAACACTACCAAGGTGGCGAATAACAAACTTTTCTGTTGTGATTTTTTTTGCCTTCAAAAAATCGCGGTGGTCATAGCCGTTGTTGATGAGCTCACAGCGCTTGGCACCTAATGCGATCAAGCGATCTACGTGATAGGGTGAAATGCTCACGGTGAGATCGGCGGTTTGCAAGACTTCACGTTCGAGACGTCGGTGTCTTTTGCGCGCAGCCTCTTTTGTTTTTAATACATCCAATAAGTCCCATTCGCTCCAAGGGTCTCTGAAATCCGCAACCCACTGGATGTTGGGGAAAATCTTTTTTAAACGCATCGCAATGAGGTGCATGCTATGCGGCGGTCCTGTAGATATGATGGCATCCACAGGATTTTCTTTTAAATACTTTTTTAAAAATTTCACCGAAGGCGAAACCCACGTCACGCGCGGATCTGGTACAAAATAATTGCCTCTGATATAGGTGGCGGCTCTTTGAAATAACGATGAATTGCGTTCTGAAATAAAGTCCTTTTGTTGCGGAGGTTTTTTTCCTACAAGTTTGAAAGCACTCTGAAAGACTTCTACTGGCTCAAAAATGGGAGTTTTAATCACTGTGATGTCTTCGTCTACGTCCTTCATCAAAGATGGGTCTTTTACATCGAACGCTGGATTGGACGGGGTGTAAATGATGGGTTCCCAATCATTGGATTTCATGAACGCTGACATCTTGAGCCAACGCTGCACACCGCCTCCACCGCTGGGTGGCCAATAGTAAGTGATGATCAGAACCTTCTTCATTTATCGATTGCAATATTCACAATATCTGCTGTCTTCATTATGCTCGAATACGTCCAATTCAAACATGGCAAGCGCTTGCAAAGCTAATTGATGTTCGAAATCATTCAAGATTTTTTGATTCAAAGACTCGCCGTCCGATGTTTCAAGGGTAATCCAACCGCTTTTATAATTCTTTAATGAAAAGAGTGCAACGCTGATGTTTTCAGGCGCAGTGCCCGATTGCGCGCGCATGTAGGCATAGAAAAGAAGTTGAATGAGTTTCGATTTGCGAACATCGAAAATGTTCTCTGTCTTTTCGCTCAGCTTTACATCCTTCGGATCTACTTTTCCCGTTTTGTAATCAATGATGCGGATGAGTCCGGCTTCTTCATCGATTCGGTCGGCCTTTCCTTTGATGCGCATTTCGAAAGGGACGTTGTGTTTTTCGTGTGGTATGGTGGCTTGCAGAGTAGCCTCAATTTCCAGGATGCGATTTTTCTTTGATTCCCGCGCCAGACGATCAATCTCGGTATGTTCGAATTCGATGATTTTCTCCAACATTTTTTTCGCAACGGAGAACTGTAGATAATTTTCACCATAATGAATATCTCCCAATCCGTAGTGCCGCGAGAAGGCTTGTTCCAATTCTTTATCAATGCGCTCTTTGAAATTCTGAAGATCTTCTTTTGTTGGAAAAGAGTCGATGTAATTTTTAAAAAAGCCTTCTAAAACATCGTGCACTACGCTACCAAACGTGGATGCGGAGATATTCTCTTCAATCTCTTCCTCCTCTCCCAAACCAAGGATGTAGCGATAGTAGAAGTCGAGTGGACACTGGATGTATTTATTGATAGCAGATGGAGAGATGCCATTCGCCCAAAGCGTTTTTATTCTTTCTTTCGAAAAATCATCATTGGGAATGGAAACTTCTAGTGCGTCGTCGAGTTGATTGCTCAGCGATGAATTTATTTTTTTGAATGTAGCAAACGATGATTTGGAGGGCAACTCTAACTCTAACTGCGTGATGTAGCGGCTTTGTTCTGTGCCTTTGAAATCGGAGGTTATGGATGAATGTAGGAAGTCGATTTTGGAAGCCCTTTGCATCAGACGATACAGCGTATATGCATAAGTGGCCTCCTTATCTTTTACTACGGGCAATTCAAATAATTTGCGCACATCAAAAGGTATCAGCGATTGGTCGCTGAGGTTGCCGGGAAACATATCCTCATTGGCTCCGATCACGATGATGTGTTCGAAGTCGATGGCACGTGTTTCCACCATATTTAGTATCTGCAATCCTTCAAGTGGTTCGCCAGTGAAGGTGATGCTCTCGCCTGCTAAGAGTTGTTGGATAATGGTTTGGAGCGACTTCATTTCTTCTAAATGATGTCCTTCGGCGAAGATGACTGCTACTTCAGAAAGCAGTTCTTGTGCGCGCAACAAAGCTTCTGTTTCAAATTCATCTTGTTCGGCGCTATCTTGAATGAGCAATTCATCAATTAAAAGAAGCACATTTTGTATCCACCGAATGGGTGTTCGGTTTTCTTCTGAAAAAAGAAATTTTAATTTTGATAACGATGGATATCGACTTGCGAATTCATCGAATTGATCGGCTTTGATATATATTCTTTTTTCCTTGGCGATATCCGTTCTGATTTTTTTGATGTCACTGGATATGTAGTTGAAGAGAGATTGTTGTTCAATCACGCGAAGCAGTGCTTTGTAGTACAAACCGCGTTTCTCCTTTCCGGGAGCCGGCATGTGCAGAAAGAGAAGGCTCTTTAGCAATTTCATCACCGCTGTTTGCTTCAGCGGATAGCCAAGCGCGATATTGATTTTAGCATCAATTTGCGGAAGGTTCTTTACTAGTGGAATCAAAAGAGAAGCGTCGGCAACCACGATGGCTGTGTTTTCGAAAGACTCTTTTGGCATCGTAGCCACGAGATCACGAATGAGTAGCGCTTGACTGTAGGGCGTTGTGGTAGTATAAATATTTATTTCCTTCGGCGTCGCCGTGAAATCATGTCCAATGATAAGGTCCGATTTTTCGCTGTGTCGTCGCAAGAAGTCTCCTGCTTCGTGGTCTTGATTGTCGAAGTAATAGTAATCAGCATCCCAACGAATAGTGGCCTTTCCTGCATCTTTTAATTTTCTAATAATGGTTGACTCCGCTTTGGAAAGATTGGAAAGGCCCACGAACCATACCATCGGCACTTGCGCGTCCAGCATTTGTGCGGGTGTGCCTTTTGCAGCAAGGTTGCAAAGCAGAGCATAACTATACTTCTCTTTCGTCAATTGCGCATCTCTGAAATCGCTGTAGATAGTGCCGAGTTGATTCCAGAATTCGAGGTAGGTGTTTTGAGTTTCTGTGAGTGGATTTTGGTTAAAACTCCAGTTTTCAATTTCTTTGATATCGCGCAGATCTTTGAAGAGGGAGCTGCCGCTCGCGAGCGCTTGTTCGATATCGCCAAAATCGGAAAGCGCCGTGGAACCCCATTTTGAGAATGCATCGAAGCTTTCCGCGTCATTGTCCATGCGCAGCTTATACACATTGTAAAGCAACAACAACAGATCCAATTTTGCCGTTGTGGATTTGCCCATAAGACGCGACACGAAATCGGGAAGGGTAAGGATGGTTGGGGCAAGAAAGGAACGGCCCAATTCGCGCGCTAAATATCTTCTTAAAAACAAGCCTGCTCGCTTTCCGGGAACCACTATAATTAGTTCGGAAAGCTGAGTTGCATGCTTCTCAATGATTTGTTGTGCAATGGTTTGAAGAAAAGGGGTCATAGCGTCTTACCTTTCGCGAGTTTTTACAAAGAAACATCACAAGCCCATGGATTCAAATACTACTTTTCCACAATTTAGGAGGTTGAGTAATTGTAAAAATTACTATAAGGTACATAGCAGTTCGGAGATGACGGAAGTGGGCACGATGGGCGGCAAATATTGGATCAATGAGGTAAAAGCCACTATCCTTCCCGAACGGGTGATGATAGCGGATATCCTCGATGCAGCGGGCGATATGTACGATATTATCGAGGCAGAGGCTTTTGATAGCTTTGTTAGTATGTGCGCCGCCGAGAAAGAGCGCATCTACGTTTAATCTATAAATTTGGACCATGTCGATCAACATAGAACATAACGTTTCGATGCGGATGTACAATACGTTTGGTATTGACGTCACTGCAAAATATTTTACCGTAGCCAATACACTCGAAGATATCAAGGCTGCTCTTCACGAGGATATTTACCGTACCGAGAATCCGCTCATTCTTGGCGGAGGAAGCAACGTGCTTTTCACCAAAGATATCGAGCGTCCAATATTACTCAACCGACTCAAGGGAATCGACCTTGTGGCCGAAGACAACGAATATTTTTATGTGAAGGCACAAGCTGGGGAGAACTGGCATCAATTCGTTTTGCACTGCATCAAAAATGAGTGGGCAGGTATTGAAAATTTATCCCTCATTCCTGGAAATGTGGGTGCCAGTCCGATGCAAAATATTGGAGCTTATGGAGTAGAAATTAAAGATGTGTTTCATGCATTGGAAGCTTTCCATGTGAAAGATCATGTGGTGAAGGAGTTTAACGCGACCGAATGTTCATTCGGTTATCGCGAAAGTGTTTTTAAGAATAAAGAAAAAGATCAGTGGATTATTTTGAATGTGACGTTTCGACTACGGAAGCGACCTATTTTTAAAACGGATTACGGCGCAATACAGGAAGAGTTGGATAGGATGAAGTTGGAGAAGATGACTATCAAGGCCATCAGTCAAGCGGTGATAGCCATTCGCACTTCGAAGTTGCCCGACCCAAAGAAGCTCGGCAATGCAGGAAGCTTTTTCAAGAATCCTGTTGTGTCGCTAGACGTGGTAAGGGCCATTCAACAACACTATCCTCAAGTGCCCATGTATCCGATTGATGAATCTACGGCGAAAGTGCCGGCGGGTTGGTTGATTGAACAGGCAGGTTGGAAGGGCAAGAAGTTGGGAACGCACGGAGTACACGAGAAACAAGCGCTCGTTTTGGTGAATCACGGCGGCGCTACTGGAAAGGAATTATATGATTTGAGCACAGCGATAATCGTCGATATCCAAGAAAAATTCAACATCACCCTCGAGCGAGAGGTGAATATATACGCGTAATTCGCAAGGACTAATTCGCAAAAAGGGATTCGCAAAAAGGGATTCGCAATTAATGATTCGCAATGGGAAATTCGCAAAAAGAGATTCGCAATGACGGATTCGAAAATTGTTCTTTGCGAATTAGTCCTTGCGAATTCCGAATTCCAAACTCTAAATTCCAACTTCCAAACTCCAGTCTTGTATGAAATCCCTCATTTGGAAACTCGTTTTGCCGCTTACGATTATATCGTTTGTAATGATCACGAAAAGTTGGTATGTGGCGTTTGTTGACGGACCGCATGAAGTACTGAAGGGTTTCCCGTTTCCTTATGTATGTAGAGGTTGGCACACTTCGATGTCGCTTCAAATCTATGTTTTAGAGTTGGTGGTGGATATTCTTACTTATTTTATTTTTTGGTTTTTGGTGATATTTTCAATTCACCGTTTTATAGTACCCATTCATATTTCCAAAATCTTATTTCGAGCATTGTTGGTGCTTTCTGTATTAGCATTGATTGGTGTTGGGTTTATCCTTTCGGATCCAAACCATATTTATAAGTTACACCGAAAAGATGAGATTGTAATTGAAAAGACAGGGGTTAGTTTGATTTGGGGGGAGGAGTGAGGAAAGCGACGGAGCGACTTAGCGACGGAGGGACGAACGACCGATAGGGAATAGGTAATAGGAAATGGGGCGAAGGGCGAATGAGAGGGGCGAGGGGTAATGGTGACGAGCGACAAAAGCGACAATGAGGAATCGATCGCAGACCCCGTTAGGGGTCCAACGTCTGTAGCAACGGATGGGTAGCGCGATATATCGACCCCGTAGGGGTCGCACGTAAGCCGCGAATGTATTGCGGATGAAACGACGAAAAGCGACAAAAGCGACAGAGCGACGAGCGACCGATAGGTAATAGGAAATAGGGAATAGAGCGACGAACGACCGATAGGTAATAGGGAATAGGGAATGGGGCGAGGGGTGAAGGGGGATATGAGTATTCAATAATTTCACACAAATTAAAATTCTATATGAACCCGCGAATAGAAACGCTTTATGAAAAGATTTGGATTCCGGTGGAATTGCGGAAAAGATAGAATTGAGTGATAGCTGGATTCGTTTAAATTTGTATAAAATTCAGTGGATAGATATGATTGCAAGTCGGAACAAAACGTTTCATACCTACAATGAGGATACAGCCAACGATATCTATTATAAGATTTTGAAAGATTATTATCCTGAATTTATGGCTTTTCGTGAAAACATGGAAGCGAAGCAAGAACGTGGCGATTAAGTTTTATTGATTGTACTCCACAACTCTACGGAGAATGTTAATCGGAAATCTACTATCATGATGAAAAGGCTGGATAGGTCATTAAAAAATAACTTGATGAATTATAATAATAAAATATTTCGACCCATTTCGAATACTCCGAATGGAGAGACCTCTAGCGAAACACAGTTTCATTACAAACAAGTTGGAAATATCGTCACTTCAGAATATTCTGGAGGCCAAATACGACAAGGCCATTTGATTGGTTTGGTGGATAGTGATGGGAATATTGAAATGAGATATCATCAAGTCAATCAAAATGGCGAGCTGATGACGGGAATTTGTATTTCAAAGCCCGAAGTGTTAGCGTCCGGAAAAATTCGACTTCATGAAAGTTGGGAGTGGACCTCGGGTGATAAATCAAAAGGGAATTCTATCATAGAAGAACAATAATTTTAGCCTTATGAAAAAAGAACACCATTACAAACTAACAGCGGAGTGGACGGGCAACACAGGTGACGGAACAAAGAATATTAGAACTTATGACCGCAGTCATACCGTCCATATACTTGGGAAACCTGATTTATTCTTAACGACGGATAACCCCTTGGTTGGTGATAAAAGTAAATTGAATCCTGAAGATTTGCTAGTTTCAGCTCTATCATCTTGTCACATGCTTTCATACCTTTACGTGTGTGCCTTGGAGGGCGTGGTAGTTACAAATTATATCGACGAGGCCACTGGAGTAATGATTGAAAATGAAGACGGGGGTGGAAATTTTAGAGAGGTCACATTGAATCCAAAAGTCCGTGTAGCTGATGAGAGCATGATAGATAAAGCCAACGAGTTGCATCATCGTGCGCATGAGGTTTGTTACATTGCGAATTCAGTAAATTTTGAAGTGAGGTGCTTTCCTACTTGTAAAATTGAGCCATTTTAATATCCGACAATATTAACATTTTAGTATTGGGCAACTTTGTGAAGTGTTTTGCGGTCTGTGAGACATATTGATGCAATATGTTTTCTCTCCAACGTTTTGATAAGCCCATATATCTAGTCTTTTGGATATTTTTTGTTTGCCCTTTTCATTTGGTGGCTCAGTCATTCTGTAAGTACCCCGTTTTTCCGACAGGAAATTAGTATAAAATCAATAATTTTAATCCTATATATGAAAAAGTCAAAAT
>JBILSZ010000142.1:0-5596 GCA_044371755.1 Flavobacteriales bacterium
GCGGACTTACCTGGACTTCGACCAGTATGAGCAATGACTGCAGCATGCTCTTCGATATAAAGATGTTTGACAAAAACAATGGAATGGTTTGCGCTGCATCGGACGCAGATATCGAACAATCGAATGCCGTCATTTTGAAAACCTCCGACGGAGGCAAAACCTGGAACAAAGTATATCAATCCAATCGTCCGTTTGAGACCACATGGAAAGCGTCCTTTCCTTCAGATAAAATCGGGTATGTAACCATTCAGTCATACAACCCGGACCCAAGCGTAAAACAGCAACGCATTGCCAAAACAACAGACGGCGGAAAAACGTGGCAGGAAATCAACTTGGTGGAGGATGCTGCAGCGCGTGAGTTTGGAATAGGTTTTATCGACGAGCTGCACGGCTATGTGGGCACCATGAACAGTGGCTACGAAACGCGCGATGGTGGTCAAAGCTGGTTGCCCATGAATCTTGGTCGGGCGTGCAATAAAATAAGAATATACAAGACACCTGATGGCAAAAGCTACGGATATGCCATAGGTGTAGATGTAATGAAAGGAACATTCTAATTTAATGATCAACAAACTATGAAAGCACTTGTATCGGATGCACAAACATTGATTACCAACCATTGGAAAAGCCTACTCGCCATCGCATTGACTCTTTACCTTTTCAATGCCTATCCGGATATCAAGCAAGGTGTCATCGACGGATGGCTGGGGCGGTGACATTGGTGTGCACTATTTGAAATGCCGTAAGCAACCTTTCTAAATTCGCCGCAGTCAATGAACCGACGATGAGTTGCTGAATGCTCGGAGTTATTCTCAACTTTGAAAACGTGCTGAATAGCATAAGCAATGACCAAAATAAAAACATTACCACTACAAGAAAACAATCTGCGCATGTACTTTCAACCCGTTAGTGAAAACAACAATAGTTTACTCGTAACAATTTCAGCATATTTATTCCCTCTATTTTTTTGTTTATCCTTCATTCATGAAGCGCGGGGATTTGGCTCCCCCTCTGTAGAAAATTATCTTTATACTCATACATCACCGGTAACACAAGCCGGATTTGATCAGCCTAAAGAAAAAACGGCCTTACATGATGTCTTTCAGAACCATGTTAAATCGCAATCAGTAAAATTCATAGAAAACAAAGGGCACATTGTTTTCAGACGTGAAGGATTTGAGTCAAAAACACTGAAAAAGCATTCTTGCCATCGCATTGACAATTTACCTTTTCAATGCTTACCCGGATATCAAACAAGGGCTTATGGATGGGTGGTTGGACCGATAACACGTGTGGGCATTTCTTTCAGATATAAATTCGCTGCAACGCCTGAATTTGAATTCAATCAAAACAAGAACATCACCTTTTTACGAAACCCATTTCATGATTCTAACTACCATGATTATAAACTTCAGAAATTCATATAAGATTTCCACGGGGTACCTGCGCCTCATCGCAACGGTTCTCACCATTGGCTTCTGCTCGGATGTTTCAGCACAAAGCTGGAATATCGCCACCGGCGGTAATACATTGCGCAATGGGTTATCTGCCATTTCCGGACCTTCCGAAGAAACCTTACTCTGGTCGGGCGGACTGCAATCTTCCATTTCCGGAGCTCCGGTGAGCGACAGCATCTATTTGGCGACCGTTCGCATACACAATCTTTCCAATCCGCTGGAAGGGAGTAAGATTGTGATGATGAACATACTTACCGGTGATACGCTGTGGACCAAAAACCTACCGGTTGAATTTCCGGCAACCGATTGGCGCAATAAGCTTTCAGCTCTTCGCAACGGCGTATTGTATGCCTCGCGCAGTGGCAATAGCAATGAAGCCTACCTGTATGCCCTTAATGCGGCAGATGGAACTATACTCTGGCAATCAGAGAGTCTGATTGATGAAAGTAATACTGAAGGTGCAAATTTTTCACCCGACGGCGACCTTATCATTGGCAATACTCAGAGCATTATGCGCATCAATCAGAATGATGGAAGTACGGTTTGGGAAGCATACCGATTGAGCTATCAAAACGCATCAGAACTGGCTGTTCACGGTTCCAAGTTTTACGGCATAATAAACGACCAACAAGAACTTAAGGTAGCCGCTTTTAACTTGTCAGATGGACAGCTTTTGTATTCTTCAGAAGGACTGGACAATGGTCTGGTGCAGCAACATGGTTTGTTTGTCGCACCCGACGGCACTATCTATTTGCCCAGGTCTCAAAACAACCCCATAACCGACTACCTCTATTCCTTCACGGATACGGGTGAAAGCCTGCAGCAAAACTGGAACATTCCTATTTACTATGTTCCATTTTCAACCTCCGCTTGCGGCCCCGATGGATCGATATATTCCTATAGCCGAAGTGGAAAAGTTATTCGCATCGACCCTGAGCTGGGTGAAGTAACGGATAGTTCCATGGTAGTGCTTTTCGGCGATGCAAACTGTCCGCGCATGGCCATTGATGCGGCGGGCCGAGTGCATATGACCAACGGAGGGTTTGACGATGGAAACTTCTATTCGTTCAACGCTGACCTATCATTGCGTTGGCAAACACCGGTGACCAACGTTTTCATTGGAGGTCCTATTATTGGTCACAACGGTACGATGGTTCTTTGCGGCATTGGAAACGATATCCGTGCCTATGTCGGTGACAGTGATGCAACATCAACCGAATATGTATCGAGCGATCCATCACAGACGATCTCCCTCTTTCCCAATCCGGCGCATGGCAGCATCCAACTTAAATGCAAACCAACTAACATCGGTTTGACCTATACAATCTTGGATAATATGGGGAAATCCGTTTTATCGGAAACGATTATATCGGAAATAACTACACTAGATGTGACTCATCTGGCCTCCGGTATGTATTTCGTTATTGTCGAAAATGAATCCTTCCACAAGCAGAAATTTATCAAGGAATAATTGTTCGCCTTGGCCGCCAAACAGCAGCTGCGCGGCATTTTTGACATGACAACAAAATTCTTACACTCAAAACATCCCACCCAAAAAGATTAACATATGAAAATCAGTTTAATCGTCATCTGCCTTTGCGTGATAAGCTCATACTCCACCTTCTCTCAAACTGTAACAGATGCAGAGGGTAATGTGTATGCCACGGTTACTATCGGTAATCAAGTTTGGATGGCGGAAAATTTGAGAGCAACACAGTTCAGTAATTTGGAACCAATTCCTTTTATCTCTGACAACACGTTGTGGTCAACTCAAACACAAGCGGCCTATTGTTACTATCAAAATGATGCATTGCTAGCCAATGAATATGCTCATTTGTATAATTGGCAAGTGGCGAGCGATGCACGAAATGTTTGTCCAACAAATTATCATGTACCTACACTATCCGAATGGGAAACGCTTATCACATTTCTGGGAGGCAATGCTTTAGCCGGCGGTCAACTTAAAGAGGTAGGCTTTGTCCATTGGTTGGAACCCAACACAGGCGCGAGCAATTCAAGCGGCTTCACGCTGCTCCCGTCGGGCTGGAGAGCGTATAACAATGGCTTCTTTGAAAATTTAAATTACATGGCCTATCTATGGTCATCAACGCCTGTCGATGCACTCAATGCCACTATTATGTTGGTTGGATACGACTCGGAATCAGCTTATACAAGTAGTAGTCATATGAATACCGGTCTTCCAATCCGCTGTATTCGGGATGAAACTTCCTCTACAATCGAAAAGGGAGATCAATGGCCATCAATCATATATCCCAATCCAGCAATGGATTTTGTAAAAATTCAATGCCCAACCAACGCATTCCATACAGTTGCATTGGTTGATGTATATGGAAAGACTTTAATTCAAGGAATGATGGTGAATGGTGAATTACAATTTGATGTATCAAACATTCCAAGCGGCACGTACTTCATCAACTTCGAAGGAGGTCCTGCTCCGGCTCAAGAAAAAATCATCATTCAACATTAGACTTCTATTCACGGGTAACAGCATTTAGATAATTTCATTTCCGTTATGCGATACCAGTCCGTTAGCTGTAAGTTCATAAAGACAATAAATAAAAACTGAAAATGAGTAAAAAAGATTTGATCCATCGGCTGAATAAAACTTATACCATGGAAAGGTCGCATGCATTTATTACATTTCCTGCTCTTACGATCTATCTGCTTTATACAAACTCCCCACTTGATATTGTATTTCTTTTATACGGACTGATTCTCTGCACTTTTATCCTATTTCAAGGACAACATTATTTTAAGTTAAAACTACAAAGTCTAAAAGGAATAACAGTTGACCAAAACACGAGTCTTTTGTTTTTCAGAAAATTAAAAAAACTCAATCTGATTTTTATAGGTTTGATCCCATTCGTATGTATTCTTCAGATTTTCCTTAATAATTGGACTATAAAAACTGGGAATTTGATTTATTGGGCAATTGCTGCTAATGTATTTGGTATTCTTGAACAAATCAATTACTACAATAGACAACTAATGATTGACAATTCATCCGATCTTAACTATTTAATTAAAAACAGAAAACTGAAAGTTGCAAGCTTAGCAAAGGACTTATTGGAAAATAAAATTTAAGAAAACAGCAGGTGGCCGATCATTTTAGGGACACATTCGATGGGCACTTACACTATGTCGCTGACATTGATGTGTACTATTTCCCATGCCGTAAGCAACCTTTCTAAATTCGCCGCAGTCAATGAACTGATGATGAGTTGCTGAATGCTCGGAGTTATTCTCAACTTTGAAAACGTGCTGAATAGCATAAGCAATGACCAAAATAAAAACATTACCACTACAAGAAAACAATCTGCGCATGTACTTTCAACCCGTTAGTGAAAACAACAATAGTTTACTCGTAACAATTTCAGCATATTTATTCCCTCTATTTTTTTGTTTATCCTTCATTCATGAAGCGCAGGGATTTGGCTCCCCCTCTGTAGAAAATTATCTTTATACTCATACATCACCGGCAAAGCAAGCCAGCTCTGATCAGCCTAAAGAAAAAACGGCCTTACATGATGTCTTTAAGGATCATGTAAAATCTAAACCCGTAAAATTCATCGAAAACAAAGGGCAAATGGTGGACATGAAATCCCGCCCTGTTCCTTTTGTTTTGTTCAAGGCAGAAGCTCCTGGAATGAACTTGTATATCACGGAAAAAGGACTGACCTACGTTTTTGTGAAGCACCTAAAGAAGGAAGTCCAAAAGCAAGAAATCAATCCCGCAACATCATTTCATGAACAACTAAAAACAGAAATGGCTTGGTTTAATGTTCACTTGGATGGCGCAAAAATCCAACGAGAAAACATCATCAAAGAAGTGGAAAGCCAGGAGCATTTCAATTATTTCTATGGCCATTGTCCACAAGGAATAGTTGAGGTGCACCAATATGATAAAATCACAATTAGAGAGGTCTATCCAGGTATTGATTGGGTTTTCTATAATAGCCAAACTGGCGGAATGAAATACGATTTCGTTGTACATCCTGGTGCTGATCCTTCACAAATAAATCTTCTATACGAAGGGCAGAACCCGTTAACACTTTTAGATGATGGTAGCATCAGCATACAAACTCCATTAGGCAGTCTAAAAGAGGAAAAACCATTTA
>JBILSZ010000155.1:0-4887 GCA_044371755.1 Flavobacteriales bacterium
TTGACGATGCGCAAATTAGATATAGTAGAGTAGGTCCCATTTGGGTGCCTGGCTCGCACATAATAACTATTGTTTCCTCCGACTGTTACTCCATGTTGAAACGTAAGCTCTGTTCCAGGCAGCGTGGATACAATGGCGGCCGCGCCCCCTTCAAATGAGTGGATGATTTCGTAGCTTTCCACACCTTCTTCCCACCCTTCATATGGAGTCCAAGAAAGCGTCACAAAGTCCTCACATAGCGCATAGCCAATTGCATTCAAAAACACAGAAGTATTGCAAATATCTCCTGCTGCACTTGTATTGGGACTAGGTGGAATGCCGCTGTAACAAGTGTCGATAGCGGCTACTACATAACCTACAGGGCCAATAGTGGTCTGCGCAAGAATATCCACAAAACTTGTGTTGAGATAACCAAAAGCCGTGTCCAACAACGCTACTGTACCGTCTGGTAAACATCGATATACAATGTAGCCCTGACAATCGGCAGAGGTGCTCGGCAACCAATTGATGACGGCATCATTCGTAGTGTGATCTACAGATACGGATGTCACTACCGGAATGGCAGGAGGAGTGAGGTCGGTAAGCAGTTCCCCCGCAACATTACTAGAAGCTTGGCAGAGGCCAGGAAAATCAAAGAGGATTCGAAAATTTAAAAATTCATCACAAACACTGATTTCGTGGCTGTAGGCTGTAATTTCTTGATCGAGAGTGGCAAGGGTCGTCCAAGTGCCCACGGGATATTCCATTTGAACGGTGTACTGTCCTCCAGTGCCATTGGGGACAGGATTGTTCCAGTCCAAAAAGGCCAACCCTTGAGGAGCCGCGCTGGGACTGACATCCAAAAAAATAGAGCAACTCACAGGACCAGGTTCGCTAAGCGTTGGAACGCCCCCCTGAAAATATTCTGTTTGGATGTAAAAACAAACTTCGGTGCTCGGTGGTGCCGGTTGATCCAAGAAGTAAGAGGACAAGACAATATTGTTCAGGCTTGTCAAAAGCGTGAAGGGTGCGTCTGGATCGATTGCGGAGTAAAGATGATACGCTATAAAATTACCACCAGGATCGGAAGGTATGTCCCAGTCGAGTATGATGTCCTCATTATTAAAGTATTGCGTGCAATTAATCGAAGGTGACGCTACAGGTTGAGCATACACTTTCTCTTCTACGAGTGTCAAAAAAAAGCCTACGAATAGGCTTAAAAGTGATATGTGGGAGACTTTATTCAATTCGAATACAAAGATAAAACGAAGCGTCCCTTCAACGGGACATTGTTTACTTTATTTCACACTCAAATGCACCAAAAGGTTGCATCTCAAAGGTTAGAATTGGTATTTATTGTGATTCATCTCAGCGCGCATGTGATTGAATTCATTGATGATTTCGGTCACGATTTCTGCGGCAGGCTTCATTTCCTTTATCATAGCAGACACTTGACCTATTTCAAGTTCGCCTTGTTCCAAGTCTCCTTCAAACATTCCTTTCTTAGCGCGACCGCGACCTAAAATTCTTTCTAATTCTTCTTTGTCCGCATCGCGCTCATAAGCGGCCATAACTTCATCGAAAAATGGATTTTTCAATAATCTTACTGGAGTCAATTCCTTGAGCGTGAGCAATGTGTCGCCTTCTCCAGCATGAATTATTTTGTCTTTGAAGGCTTGATGTGCACTGGATTCGGGGGTAGCCACAAATCGACTACCAATCTGAACACCCTCTGCTCCAAGCGCCATGGTCGCAAACATGGCGCGACCCGATCCGATGCCTCCAGCTGCAATCACTGGTATCCTCACGGCGTCACATACAGCGGGAATAAGGCAGAGTGTGGTCGTTTCCTCCCGCCCATTATGTCCGCCGGCCTCAAAACCCTCTGCCACAACAGCATCTACTCCAGCATCTTGAGATTTTAATGCGAACTTTGAACTCGACACCACGTGAACTACCTTGATGCCAGCCTCTTTGAGCGTTGATGTCCAGGTTTTGGGGTTGCCAGCAGATGTAATAACCACGGGTACTTTATGCTTTAAAATCGTCTCGATATGTTTGTCAATATCAGGATAGAGGAGGGGCAAGTTGACCCCAAAAGGCTTGTTAGTAGCGGATTTACATTTTAAAATCTGTTCCTCCAAAATGTGCGGATACATAGAACCCGCACCTAAAATGCCCAATCCCCCTGCATTGGACACTGCACTTGCCAGTTCCCACCCACTACACCATATCATACCCGCCTGAATAATGGGGTATTTTATTCCAAAAAGCTCGTTGACTCTATTCATGTTTTTTTAACTCAATTGTGCTGCAAAGAACATAAAACCTCTTTTGCTTTGTGTCGTAAAAATAAGATTTGGTAGAATAAAACGAAAAATCTATCTTAGCCCCTTGTTTATTAGGCCTTAATATACCGCAAACGGGATGAAGAAACTGCTAGTCATATTTATATTTTTTTGCGCGCTCACTGCCAGTGCCCAATACTCTTGGGACTACGGTATCAAGTTCGGCGCTGCCAATTATCTCGGTGATATCGGGGGTAAAGAGTTGACCCGCCGTGATTTTATTTGGGACATGCACATTCTGTCTACCCGCTATTCTGGCGGAGCTTACGGACGTTATAAATTTTCAAAGCGCCTTGCCGTGGCCACACACTTTGATTTTACCAGAATCACAGATGCTGATCGCCTTACCACTAATCCAGCACGTAGAGGTCGTAACCTAAACTTTAGAAATAATATATTCGAGTTTGGTGCTCGCGCCGAAGTAACCATTTGGTATGATAATGACGTAAGCAACAAAGGTTATTACAACCCAGATTTCAAAATGTATTTGTTTGGAGGCGTTTCGGGTTATTACCACAACCCACAAGGACAAATTTATACCAACGGAGAGCTCCAATATGGAGGACAGTGGTTTGATTTAAGACCCTGGAAGACAGAAGGACAAGAGTCTGAATACTCTGCATTAGGAATAGCAATTCCAGCCGGAGTGGGGATGTATTTTACTTTCAACAAAGAATGGAGAGTAGGTTTGGAATTCTCTTGGAGAACTACCTTCACTGATTATCTCGATGATATTTCAACAGTGTATAACCTGCCCAACTCTGTTGATCCTCTAGCACGCGAGTTTTACAGTCAGTCATATCCCGAATTGATTTCGGAAATTAATGTTTCAAATGCAGCAGATGAACCAGATTTGAGTATCAATGACTTTAGATACTACGACGAAGATCAAAGATCAAAGCGTGGTGACCCCACCAACAACGATAGCTTCCTTACAGCGCAGATTACAGTTGGTAAGGTTATCAGAGGAAGAAGTAATTTTTATAAATCAAAGTACAGCTACCTCAAGAATAGAGCAGGCGTAAGACGTTCAAAAGCGAAGTTCTAATTCAATTTAACAATATTGAAAGCCTTTTCAGAAAGCAATGCAAACTGAAAAGGCTTTTTTTTATAAAGAATTATTTGAAAAATTGATGGATCTTACGCAGAGGTTTTAGAGCGATGGTGAAAAAATAAGGTTTCAGTCCGTTCATTTCCCAAGCTCTTCTATCCTCTCGATTGGCCTTTTTTCGATTGGCAAGTGTCACATTGCTTTGCCCGCCAACACGCATTTTAGTGATGACGCGTGGCAAATATCCAACTCTAATATTTTCTTTATGAATAACGCGGAGCATGAACTCGTAGTCTGAAGAAGAGCGCAACTCCGTGGTGTAATGACCATATGCTTCATACACTTCTCTTTTCACAAAAAATGTCGGATGAGGCGGCATCCAGCCAAAGAGGAATTTTCCTTCTTCATACAGCCCAGACTTCCAAGTGCGTGTGATCTTATTGATATTTTCACGATCTACATAGACCAAATCCGCAAATACTCCCTGTGCACCGGACTTTTCGAAGATATCCACGATATCAGAAACGACATTCGCATCGGCATAAAAATCATCGGAATTCAATATACCAATCACATCTCCTGTGGCAAGCATCACTCCTTTGTTCATCGCATCATAGATTCCTTTGTCTCGCTCTGAGACGAAGGTGGAAATTTTATCTCCAAAAGAGCGAACGATTTCACATGTGCTATCTTTCGAAGCACCATCCACAATGATGTATTCGATGTTAGAATAGCTTTGTGATAACACAGAAGTGATCGTCTCACTTATTGTGGCTTCACTATTATAACAAATGGTAATGATGCTCACCTTCATTATTTCATCCTCCTCTCTCGAATTTTCACGGCAGGATTGCCAGAATAAATAAAATACGATTCCAAGTTGCTCGAGGCAACAGAACCTACTGTAAGGATGCTATGCGAATATAAAATGACACCTGGACAAACGACAGATTGCGCTCCAACCCACGCCCCTTCTTCGAGCACAATGGGCTTGACGATTAAATCAAAACTCGATTTTTTGTAGTTGTGATTGCCGCATAGCAACATGGCTCCTTGCGAAACGCACGCATGATCTCCTATTTTGACTTCGGCGAGATTATCAATCCACACAGATTCCCCAAGCCACACATGATTTCCTATTTTTAAAAACCAAGGATATTTGATTCGAACCCGTGGCTTTATCACCACTCCTTTTCCGACTTTAGCCCCAAAAAGACGAAGCAAAAAGATTTTGAAAGAGCTTATGGGAAATCCTGTTTCAAAAAAGATACTAGACGCAATGTACCACAATGCCCTTTTCCATCCAGCTCCTGGTTTGTACCAATCATTATTGAATGTGTCGAGTCGCGTTTGCAAGGCAGTTAAAATCTATGGTTCACCGCAAAGAAAACCAATAATCTGCTTCATTTGCCGCACAACACTTTATTCTTTTTTGTTCATTGCATTATGAATGATATTACAACCATGAAAATTTCGATTCGTATTTCCATCCCAACGTGCGCTCTAATG
>JBILSZ010000054.1:0-18478 GCA_044371755.1 Flavobacteriales bacterium
ATAAGCAAATAAAATTTTTTCGAAAAAAAATGTGTAACAAAATGGAAGTCGTGGCGTCATACTATCAAACAAACAGAATTTAAAAAAACCAACATAAAAAACAAACGCCATGAAAAGCATTGCACTCGCTTTAACAATCCTATTCAGTGTTCTTTTAAACACTACAGTAAGCGCTAACAACAGTGATGTTAACCGCGACAAAAACAAAAAGAAATCACAGCTCAAGCGCTCGATGGACAAAGAAGTAAACAAGCATATCTTCTATCCACAGACCACCAAAGAAACCATTGAAGGTACTGCTGATGTGATGTTGCAGGTTTATCCAGAAGGAGATATCCGAGTGGTGATGATTCAGACTAAAAATCCTTTGATTCAGAAGTTTATTGAATCACAGGTAAGAAAAATGAAGGTAGATAAGGACAATGTTGTGATCGGAGAAGTATTCCGCTATCGCTTCACCTTCAAGAAATCCGCATAAGGCTGCAAGTAGTAATTTTCATAACAAACAGGTTGAAGGCCGTCGGGATAAAGATTCCGGCGGCTTTCTTATTTGTGCAGTATCTTTGCACCTGTCATGCCGATCGCTCAAAAAGACATACGCAGCCTCACCCTCGAAGAGCTCATCACCTTCATTGAAACACATGGTGAAAAGAAGTTCCGCGCCAAACAGGTGATGGAATGGCTTTGGAAAAAGTCTGCCACCTCTTTCGACCAAATGTCGAATATCGGGAAAGGCCTGCAGGAGTTGCTTTCGGAAAATTTCACTCTTCATACCATAAGCTTGCTTGACCGTCAAGTGAGCAACGATAAAACCGTAAAATGTGCATTTCAATTAGAGGGTGAAAAAGTGGTAGAAGGAGTACTCATTCCCACCAATAGCCGAATGACGGCATGTATATCATCTCAAGTGGGCTGTAGTCTTGCTTGTAAATTTTGTGCTACTGGCAGACTCAAGATGATGCGCAATCTCACAGCTGGGGAGATTTATGATCAAGTAGTTTTTTTGAGAAATGAAGCTAATGACCGTTATCAAATTCCTTTGAGCAATATCGTGTACATGGGAATGGGTGAGCCGCTTTTGAACTATAAAAATGTACTTACTTCTATAGAAAAAATAACCTCGCCCGACGGACTTGGGATGTCCCCCCAACGCATTACTGTAAGCACTGCTGGTATTGCTAAAATGATAAAAAAACTCGGCGATGATCAGGTAAAATTCAATCTCGCATTGTCACTTCACGCCGCCAACGACGAGAAGCGAAATCATATCATGGACATCAATGAGACCAATAACCTCGAGATTCTATCGGATGCTTTGAGATATTTCTACGATAAGACTGGCACCCGCGTGACCTTTGAATATATCATTTTCAAAGATTTTAACGATACCATCAAAGACGCTCATGAGTTGGCAAATTACTGTAGAAATTTACCAGTAAAAATAAATATCATTGAATACAACCCTATCGACGATGGGGAATTTCAACAGGCATCACCGGAGCGAGTAGATGCCTTTGCTAAATTTTTGGAGAGTCGCAATTTAGTAGTGAATGTTCGCCGAAGCCGTGGCAAAGACATCGACGCCGCTTGTGGCCAGCTAGCAAACAAACACTAAAACTTAGAAGTACCTGCCACTTGTGGCCAGCTAGCAAACAAACACTAAAACTTAGAAGTACCTGCCACTTGTGGCCAGTTAGCAAACAAACACTAAAAAAAAATGCCTCATTTCTGAGGCATTTCGAAGTCTTTTTTCAAATAAGATTATTGAGCTGGTGGAATGCTATCCATAGCTGCATCCATGCTGTTAAGCATTTCTTGCATCTTCTTTTCAGCTTCCTCTTCTGCCTTTTTCTTAGCATCAGCAGAACATTCGTCTAAAACAGCAGTAGTTTGCTCTGGAGTCATGTCAGCCTTTGGGTACTGAGCTACGAGCTTATCTACATAACAATCACAAATTGCCTTAGCATCATCAGGATAGATAATTTCCTGAAGTGAAGTGCATGTTTCTTTCATTGAAGTTTTGTTTTCTTCTGTCCAGCCGCCACCGCAAGATGAAAGGGCAATAATGCCGCAAGCTGCGAAGAAAAGTGCAATTGACTTTTTCATGTGAAATATTATTTATTAAATTGTTTAGCGCGACCAATGTAGGATAAATCCTGAAATTCCAAAATTAAATCGCTGGATATTTGACCTTCACAAATTTCACATCTTTGCGATGATAACGAATGCTCACTTTGGTGCCTGGCTCATAAAGTGGCGCTCCCTCGCTTCGCTCTTCGGCTCTAAACTTGACCAATTCTCCCGATTGCGTGGTAAACTCTATCAAAGGATAAAAGTATTTTTTGCCCCCTTCGTTCATGCCCATCCAATTGGTAATGACTCCAGATGTTTCGATGCTTTGGATAGGAAAAAGAAGTTGGTTTTTAAATTTCCACCAAACAAAGAGAATCACCACGGTAATTGCAATTCCATAAGAAAGCCACGCAGGCATTTCAATATTTTCTAAAAAATCCATGAAGCAAAATTGATAAATTATACCTGTTTCTTAAAGACAAATCTGTATTTAATCACCTGACCAATCTGAGGGTCACCTTTTTCGAGCTTGATTTTCTTCAATTTATTGATCACATATTCCCCTAATTTAGGGTCTGTGGCATTGATCGAAACAATATCCAATTTTCCATTCATATCCACCTTGAAACTCACCTCCACGGTGCCTTCGAGATGTTTTATTGACTCTTCCTGTATTGTTTTGGATGTTTGCGCCAGTAGTGAAGGTGATGAAAATCCAGGTGAAAAAATTACAAAGCTCATAAAAAACAAACCTAACCAATTCACGCGCAATAGTTTGACCGTCAAAGACCAGTGATCTTTAATAATGGTAAAGGCAATTATGAGTAGTGGACGATTCACTGAACGGCAAATATGGTCTTTTAGAGCAACGTGGGCAACAGAAAATGAGCCAATGGTAGTAAAAAGCACATAAACGGAATTTTTTTCACTATAAGCTGTAACGAAACCTGACATCTGGGCGTCACACTGACAAATACAATATAACATTTAACGATATGAAAATCCTCCTTACAAGTATCGCCGTTCTTTTAGCAACAACAGTTGGCTTTGCACAATCTCAAGAAGAAAAAGATACCACTCGTATCTCATTGCCCGAAATGGAAATTCTCATTGTAAATAAAGAGCCATCGGCCACGGATTCAGTAAAAGGTCCAAACGTCATGACAGATGATGAACGAAAAGAAAAACTCACCTACTTCGCTGGATTAGATTTAGGCGTGAATTTTCTTCTGAACAGCGCTGGCACTACTGGCTTTGAGGGCGAGGATAGCTGGTTGGAAAACGACCCTGCTCGCTCTTTGAGCTGGAGATGGAATATAGCGGAAGAAAAAATTAGAATTGTAAAAGATTACGTAGGTATCACTACTGGACTTGCGATTGCTTGGAATAGCTACTCCTTCACTGATAATGTACGCGTCTTGAATAACTCAGATTCGACCTGGGGCGTAGTTGATTCTTTACCAAATTATTCTAAGAATAAACTCCGTGTGACCTCACTTCAAGTCCCCCTGCTTCTTTCGTTGAATACAAGTCTCAATCCTGACAAAAACTTTCACTTGGACATGGGCGTGATTGGTGGTTTGCGCATCGGCAGCCGCACCAAACAAAAGTTTGAAGTGGATGGCCGTACACAAAGAGAAACTACAGTTGATGACTTCAACCTTGCTCCTGTAAGTCTGGATGCAACTGTTCGCGTGGGCTATCGCAACCTCACCTTGTGGGCGAGCTACGGCCTGACATCGCTCTTCCGCGATGGCAAAGGTCCAGAGGCATATCCTGTAGCAGTAGGTATAACAGTATTGCCTTTCTAAAAATATTCAACGGCTTCCATTCAGATATTGGAAGGCTTTTTTCAAACGACCACTTTCTTTATAGAAGTGGTCGTTTTTTTTTATCGCACCACTACACCTGACTTGCGTAGGGGAGTGATGAGTTCCTTTTTCTGAAGAGCCAAATACTTGGGTGGGAGCACAAATTTTTTATCACACAAACGATCGCCTTCAAAGAAACTTACCCAATAGGTATTGCTCAGCTCCATTGAATCCTTTACCAATATTTCAAAAGACTTAAAACGGCCACCCGGTACAGCATCGATTAAAAAACGAATACTCGCGGTTTGTTTTTCCACCCCCTTGATTCTTCCAGCACCGCTGGCATTGATAATTACATTGGTTATTTCCGTTGATCGTTCGTTGTAGATACCAACCGTCCAAATCTTTTTTCCGTCGGCATCTTTATCTGGCACGAAAGCCAATGCCACACCTTCTGCCGAAGGCAATTCTATATCTTTTCTCATGATGCTATTCTCTTTGCCATTCTAATCCACTCAACCATATCTGTTGGCATGTGCTTCTCGCGCTCCTCGCTCTGTGTGTGCCCTAAACGCACCATTACTAAATTCAGAGATGGGATAGCCACAACATACTGACCGCGCAGTCCGCGACAATTGTAAAATGGAATTCCATCCACTTCGCCAAGCCACCATTGGTATCCATACCAATAGCAATTCTCGCCAGTGCCATTGGGTGAAATATCTTTCACCATGCATGGTGTAAAAGCCTCTTTCATATAAGAGGGCGACACAACAGTGTCCGAGCCAAGCACTCCTTCGTGAATCATCAATCTTCCGATCTTACCATAATCCCTCGCCGTGGCGTAAAAACCTGAAAATACTTTTTCCATTCCTCCAGTATTGTCCAAATTCCAATATGCATCTTTCTCTGTGCCGATACAAGACCAGAATTTTTGATAAAAATATTCCGAACAACTTCTTCCCGTTGCTCGAGCCACTATCATCCCCAAGAGTATCGTATTTCCACCCTCATAAATCCAACCTGTGCCAGGCTCGGAAGTAACCTTAAACTTTAAGGTTTCATCAACCAGATTTTTTCCAAAATATGCCTTCGCCATAAATCCAAAAGGATTCCCATAGCTCTCGCCGAATGGAATACCAGAGGACATCTGCAACAAATGCTTGATCGTTAAATCCTCACCCAATCCTTGCTCCAATTCAGGAATAAACTCAGAAACCTTTTGATCTACGCCCTTTATATACCCCTCTTCAATCGCCTTTCCTATCATTAGGGATACAAAGCTTTTAGCCATCGAAAAAGTATTGCTTCGAGCTTCTTGGCTTCCATCAGCAAAATACTGTTCAAATAGAAGACTATCATTTCTGAATACTAAAAACGCCGTTGACTCATACTGCGTGTGTAAGGCCAACTCCTGTTCTGTCAAACTCATTTTGTTCAACTGCGCTGACTGCGGCCACGGCTCTGGCTTGTCTGCCTTGATAGTCGAAACGTTGAAATAATCCATATCATCGATGTCAGGTTTAGACTTCCCAATCAAGTAGGTGCTTCTCAAGCCATGAAGAATATGCTCATTGCCCGTAATGTAAAGTAGGGCAATAGCAATCATCAGCACCGCAAGGAGTCCGAAGAAAAACCTTTTCAATAGTTTCATACCATAATTTTTGCTGAAATTTAGTAAAAAGAGAAACTTTTTTATAGAATTTCGTAAACATCGAGACAAGCACCAAGAAAATGCGCAAAACAATTCTTCTAATATTCTTTTCAATTGCAGCAGCTTTACAGGCATTCAGCCAAGACGAAATGCGTAAAGCTAGCGAAGCCTATAAGGCTGGAGAATATGAAGTAGCTATGACGATACTAACAGAGTTTCTTGAAAAAGGTGCCAATCCCGAAGCATTCAAACTTCGTGGAGATTGTCTCCAAAAAGTGGGTGATGCCTCTATGGCGCTTCAAGATTATGACAAGGCCCGTGTTTATGGCTACCGCGAAGACGACCTCTTTTTGAACAGAGGTATTTGTAAATCTACCATCGGACAACTAGACGGAGCAAAACTCGATATCATTTCATACATCGAAAAACAACAAGATGATCCTAAAGGATACTATTGGATGGCAGCTGTTGAATATTTGAATGCTGACAATAAAGCCTGTTCACGCTATGTAGACATGGCCATCGCGCTTGATAGTTCATACTCCGATGCCTATTATCTCAAGGGAGCAAATCTCGCTGACACTGGACGCAATCTACAGGCGATGGAATATTTTCAGCTTTCCTATGAAATGAATCCAAAGCAACACCGCGCCAAACTAAATGTGGCAGTGATGCTCATTGACATGGGCCAATTTAGAAACGCACTTGAGATCTTGAGCGAGTTAAGATTGGAAAATATCGATTTTCATGGTGAGGTGCTCTATTACCGAGGTGAGGCATTTTACCTAATGCACGATATGGAAGGTGCATGTATGGAATGGAACGAAGCCGCCGATCTTGGAGATCCCGATGCAGCAGTAAATCACCGTAAATTATGTATAGATAAATCTGGAAAAGCGAAAATCAAACGCAGATCATACGGGGAGTTTTAGCGAGACCTTCAAATCCCAGTTTGCCCGCACATTGATTTTTTCAGGAAAAACATATATTTCCTCAGCAGGAATGCCCTTATCGAAATCAATGGGATTCCACAATTCATTTCCATCTACATCGATAAAGTAGCGAACCGAATATTCATTCGGTATCAATTTTTCAATGCGTAACTTTTGATCGTTGGGTTGAAGTCTTTTCTTCCAAACAAGAATTTTCGTTTTATCATAAATCTCCAACCATCCTGTTTGCTCTGCCATAGCTGGATCAATGTCCAATTCTACTACTCCCAGGTCTTCACTTCTATAGGTTTGAAAATTTATTTTCAAAGAATCATTTGAGACTAAAAACTGATCTTCCACCAAGCCTTTTCCAACGAGTAATTTATATTTTTTACCTTCCTTTAATTGTGGTGTAGCAAAATACTCCCTCTCGTTTAGTGTTTTGGGCAGAAATTCTTGAACGAGCACAGAATCTTCAAAAAGTTGCATCAGCTCATTGCCTTCTTTGAGGCGACTCATGAAGGGTGTTTGAAAAATCATGGTGTCATTGATTCGCCACTTTGCATCAACGTTGTGGGAGAACTTGAGTTCTATTCGGAATTCATCTTTGATATGTGGTACAGCCACGGTATCTACCTCATCATTTATTTTCACATACAAATCCACGTTGCGATTCTGAATGGGTGCGACGAGTTCGTAGAAAATAGAATCCTTTGCTTCATTTAAATAGAGCGAACCTTCTAAGTTATTTTCAAACTGTAAATCCAACTCGATTTTTTGTGCAAAAAAAGGACTCCATGGCAAGATGAATACTCCCGTGGAATCCACTTCATAATTGGCCAATGAAGGGCCTTTGAGAATTTGTTCGAACAACTTAAAATCTAGGTTTGGTGCAGTGCTATCGACTGCTTGAGGAGATACTTTAGACACAAGTGAAGAAACGCGTTCATCCTCATCCACATTGTAATTTCCGTTTAGATCTTCAAGAGCAATCACATTATAACTTCCCTCCTTCATAAACGGGAGCACATAGGTGCCATCCTTTTTAGTTTTTGTAAAATAGGATGGTTGTTTATTTCCAGGTTTTGAAAAATCAACGGTATCCGAAAAAACCAACACCCTAGCACCCGCTGCCAACTCATTGGTAATGGGGTAGCTTGCAGTGCCGTGAAGTGCGAGGCTATCAATTGAATCTCCTGTAGAAAAAACGTAGAGCAAGTCCTCCGCCTTATTTCCCTCATTCAAATCCACAACTCCGTCCGAAAAATTGAATGTATATGTTGTATTTGGCTGAAGTGTGTCCTTGATTTGAACGATAACCGTCCTGTTTTTCACCTTTACCAAGGGTTGCGTTTTCATGGGGGGTGAAATAAGCAGCTCTTGATAGATGTTGTTCAATGCGACATATTCATCAAACTCAATGGTAAATAATTTTTCAGAAAAGTTCTTTTGAAGATTCTGTGGAAACATATTGACCACAACTGGTGCGGTAAAATCGCGTTCACCGCCACTCAAGGGCTTTTGCTGTGCGCAGCCCCAAATAAATATAACCATGCTCCAAAACAGCAGTTTTTTCATATCCCATTCATTTTTCCAATGAGCGAGCAAATTTTTTCCAAATGCATTTGGTCGATGGTATCAAAATGCGCTAATTGCTCGCTATCCACATCGAGAACGGCTACTACTTGATTATTTTTGAAAATAGGTATCACTATTTCAGATCGCGAAGCGCTACTACACGCGATATGGCCAGGGAATGCATCTACGTCGTCCACAATGATAGTTTTTGCGCATTCCCATGATGATCCGCAAACACCCTTTCCAAGAGCGATGCGCGTGCACGCCACTGGGCCCTGGAAAGGCCCGAGAACAAGCTCGTTTTCTTTTACAAAATAAACCCCCACCCACCACCAATGAAAAGCCTCTTTGAGAGCCGCCATGATATTGGAAATATTGGCAATAGCATCGCTTTCACCCTCCGTGAGAGCCACAATTTGAGGGTAAAGCGTTTTGTAAATTTCCTCTTTTGAAATCCCTTTAGGGATAGTAATTCCTTCTGCCATGACGTTGCGAATGTAAGAATGAATAGAACCTGTTGACAAAAGGTTTGTTTGTATAGCCATTCAACCATTAATTTTGGCACATAACCAACACAGGAATGTCTAGTACAAATTTTGCCTCACGCCACATCGGACCACGTCCGCATGAGGTGCAAGAAATGCTCGATGCTATCGGTGTATCTTCGATCGACGAGCTCATCAATAAAACTGTCCCCGAAGCAATTCGCTTAAAAAGACCACTCAACGTAGCGCCCGCCATCAGCGAAGACGACTATTTGAGCCACGTTTGGGCTTTGGGTAAAAAAAATCAAGTAAACAAAAGCTACATCGGTATGGGGTATCACCCCACGTCAGTACCTACTGTGATTTTGAGAAATGTTCTTGAAAACCCAGGATGGTATACCGCTTATACGCCCTATCAGGCGGAGATAGCGCAAGGTCGTTTGGAAGCGCTTTTAAATTTCCAAACCATGGTAACAGACCTTACAGGACTTCCAATTGCCAACGCATCTTTATTGGATGAAGGGACGGCAGCTGCTGAGGCCATGATTCTCTTTTTCCACAGCCGCAGCCGAGAAAAGGAGCAAACAGGAGCAAACAAGTATTTCGTAGACCACAATATTTTCCCGCAGACCCTAGATGTATTGAAGGGGCGTGCAAAACATTTGAAGATTGAGCTTGTGCTGGGTGACTTCACGAATCATGAGTTTTCTGCCGAGTACTTTGGAGCACTTGTGCAATATCCTGATGGCAATGGGCAAATCAACGATTATAAAGCATTTTGTGAAAAAGCGCATTCAGTAGGCGCCTATGTGAGTGCTGCCTCAGATTTGATGGCTTTGACCTTAATCACACCTCCAGGTGAGTGGGGCGCTGATATCTGTTTTGGTAATTCACAGCGATTCGGCGTACCGATGGGTTATGGCGGACCACACGCCGCATTCTTCTGCGCGAAAGACGAGTTCAAGCGCAATATGCCCGGACGTATCATTGGAGTTTCTAAAGACCGTTTAGGAAATACTGCTTTGCGCATGGCTTTGCAAACCCGCGAACAGCACATCCGCCGCGAAAAAGCAACTTCTAACATTTGCACTGCACAGGCATTATTGGCTGTAATGGCATCAATGTATGCCGTATATCATGGACCGCAGGGTTTAAAGACAATTGCAACCCGCATTCATCAGAGAGCTACAGCGCTTGCAGCTTCATTGAAAGCAGTAGGAGTTGAAAACATCAATACCAAGTATTTCGATACGCTTAAAGTTGCATTAAATGAAGAGAGCGTAAAAGCGGCGGCTATCAAGGCTGGCGTTAACTTCCGTTATTTCGGAACTGGTCATATTGGTATTTCGGTAAATGAAACTACTTCGGAAGCAGACATTCTCGAGATCGTGAATATTGTTTCGGGTAAAAATGGAAGCGCAGTGAATGGATCAAACGCCATCTCTGGATTTGAGCGCACCAGCACTTTCCTTACACACCCCAATTTTAATTCTCATCATAGCGAAACAGAGATGCTTCGCTATTTAAAGAAATTAGAAAACAAAGACCTTTCTTTGGCGCACGCCATGATTGCTTTGGGATCGTGCACTATGAAGCTCAATTCTACCAGTGAGATGATCCCCGTGACCTGGCCGGAGTTTGCCAATATTCACCCATTTGCACCAGTAGATCAGACCGCCGGCTACCAGGATATGTTGGCGCAACTACACGACGATCTTTGCGAGTGCACAGGATTTGCGGGTGTTTCGCTTCAACCTAACTCAGGGGCACAAGGTGAATTGACTGGACTTTTAGTCATCATGGCTTATCATGAGAGTCGTGGAGATTCGCATCGAAATATATGTTTGATACCTTCATCAGCTCACGGTACCAATCCTGCATCAGCAGTGATGGCTGGATTGAATGTGGTGGTGGTGAAGTGTGACGAAAATGGAAACGTCGATGTGGCTGATTTAAAAGCAAAAGCAGAGCAGCACAAAGACAATCTAGCGGCCTTGATGGTTACTTATCCATCCACACACGGAGTATTTGAAGAAGCCATTCGTGAAATCACACAGATCGTTCACGATAATGGTGGCCAAGTGTATATGGACGGTGCTAATATGAATGCACAGGTAGGACTCACTAATCCTGGTAATATCGGTGCAGATGTGTGTCACCTCAATTTGCACAAGACCTTCGCCATCCCTCATGGCGGCGGCGGCCCTGGAATGGGTCCAATCGGTGTAGCAGCTCATTTGGTGCCTTTCTTACCAAGCAATCCGCTGATTAAGACAGGTGGTGAAAAGGCTATATCGGCCGTGGCGAGCGCCCCTTGGGGTTCTGCGCTCATTCTTTTAATTTCTTATGGCTATATCAAAATGCTCGGCGGTGAAGGTGTGACAGATGCTACTAAATATGCAATCCTCAACGCCAATTATATGAAGGCACGATTGGACGGACATTTCGACGTGCTTTACACTGGCGCCAATGGCCACGTAGCGCACGAAATGATTCTAGACTGTCGTTCTTTCAAATCAGCAGGAATTGAAGTCGAGGATATTGCAAAGCGTCTTATCGATTATGGCTTCCATGCGCCTACCGTATCGTTCCCAGTAGCAGGTACTGTAATGGTAGAACCTACGGAAAGTGAACCGAAGGTGGAGTTGGATCGTTTTTGCGACGCAATGATTTCTATTAGAAAAGAAATTGCCGAAGTAGAAGGCGCCATTGCAGATAAGAACGACAACGTTCTCAAAATGGCCCCGCATACAGCACTGGAAGTAACTGCCGACAATTGGAATCATGCTTATAGCCGTCAAAAAGCAGCTTACCCTACTAAAGGCTTGCACGATTATAAATTCTGGACTTCTGTGGCCCGTGTTGACAATGCATATGGTGACAGAAATCTCGTTTGTACATGTCCTCCAATTGAGGAATATGCTATGTCCTAATCGAGTTATTTTATTGAAAATAAAAATGACCTCCGCACGTTTGTGGGGGTCTTTTTTTACTCTTTTTTTGGTTAATGAGGAATGATAGGTTCTTTTGAAAATGAGTATTGCGGACAAAATTACGTTACTCATGCGTGAAAAATGTATTTTCGTCTTAATGCTATTATATTAGCACCCTCTCTTGATTTTTTTTAATTTGAAAAAAAAGTTTTTTAAAGCCACGAAATATGAATTCTCACAACTTTACTGCGAAGGATATCCACCTTCGTATTAGAAGTATCAGGACTGAACTCGGTTACTCCCAAGAGTTCGTCGCCTCTCAGATCGGCATTTCTCAAAATGCGTATAGTCGCATTGAGTTAGGCCTTGCAAAACTCTCTATCGAGCGCATGCTTAAAATTGCTGATGTATTAAAGATTAATCCTCTTGTATTATTGACTGTTTAATTATTCGTTTGCTGTAATCACTTTCGTGTTAGGGATTCTATCTCCTCATGTTCGAATGAGGCAGATAAACTCACTCCTACCAAATCCTAAGTTCCGATAGTATATTTGCAGCATGATTCAGAATTTATCAGAAGAAGAAGTAGTAAGACGCTCGGCTTTGAGTAAGCTGAGAGAAAAGGGTATTGACCCATTTCCCGCCGCAGAATTCAAAGTGAACACGACTGCAAAGGAGATTAAAGAAAACTACGAAGAAGGAAAGACGGTTACTGTCGCTGGTCGCTTGATGAACATGCGCGTAATGGGAAAAGCCTCATTCGCAGATTTGCATGACAGCGTTGGGAAGATTCAAATCTACATTGCTTCCGATAATATTTGTCCTGGCGAAGACAAGAGCCTCTATAATGATGTGGTGAAGCATTTACTTCACTATGGCGATTTTATTGGAGTAACAGGAACGGTATTCACGACCAAGATGGGAGAGATTTCCATCTCTGTGACCGAACTTACCGTGCTCGCTAAGTCCATTAAGCCACTTCCTGTTGTAAAGACAGATAAAGAAGGTAATATTTACGACGCCTTTACCGATCCTGAATTGCGCTATCGTATGCGATATGTGGATTTGGTGGTAAATGAAAAAGTAAAGGAGACTTTTGTAACGCGCACCCGCATTGTAAATGCGATGCGTGATTTCTTCAACAACTACGGCTATCTCGAAGTAGACACCCCGGTGTTGCAAGCCATTCCTGGCGGTGCTTCCGCTCGACCTTTCATCACGCATCACAACGCACTTGATGTACCGATGTATTTGCGTATCGCAAATGAGTTGTACTTGAAAAGATTGATTGTTGGCGGATTTGAAGGCGTCTACGAGTTTAGCCGCAACTTCCGCAACGAAGGGATGGATCGCACGCATAATCCTGAATTCACAGTGATGGAAATTTACGTGGCTTACAAGGATTATAATTGGATGATGGATTTTACCGAAGCCATGTTGGAGCATGTATGTCAGAAAGCAATTGGTAATACAAGTGTTCAATTTGGTGATAAAATCATCGATTTCAAGCGTCCATTCAAGCGCATCAGCATGACTGACGCCATTATTGAATATACTGGTTTTGATATTACAGGAAAGTCTGAAGAAGAATTGCGTGATTTCGCAAAGAGCATAGGGCTTGAGGTGAATGAAACGATGGGAAAAGGCAAATTAATCGATGAAATATTCGGTGCGAAGTGCGAAGGCAATTTCATTCAGCCTACTTTCATAACAGATTATCCAGTAGAAATGTCTCCGCTTTGCAAGCGCCACCGCACCAATCCTGATTTGACAGAACGCTTTGAGCTAATGGTGAATGGAAAGGAAATTGCGAATGCCTATTCTGAGTTGAATGACCCTATAGATCAACGCGAGCGCTTTGAGGAACAATTGAAACTTCAGGAGCGCGGCGATGACGAAGCTATGTTTATTGATCAAGACTTCCTTCGTGCCTTGGAATATGGAATGCCACCTACTTCGGGAATGGGGATTGGCATCGACCGCTTGGTGATGTTTTTAACGAATAATTCTACCATTCAAGAAGTACTATTTTTCCCGCAAATGCGCCCAGAGAAGTTTCAAACGGGCCCGGATGTGAAAGTATACGAGGCTGCGGGCATTGCTCCTGAATGGATTGAGCACGTGATTAAAGCGGGCTACGACAGCATTGAAAAACTGAAGGAAGCCAAGCTAACCGCGGTACATCAAACACTCAATGGGTATCGCAAAAAAAATAAACTTGACATCCCTGCGATTCAATTGAGTGATATCGAGGGTTGGGCGTTGTAAAAAAAATAGAAGTACTCCTTAAAGTCATGACGGTGTAAATTCATTTGTGTAGTCTGGGTTATTCTAATTGAAAGTAATAGAATATTTCTGCAGAGGCATTCTTTGCCGGCATTGCATAGACAATTTAAAAAACTCATAGCCTGCCCATTCATGGGCAGGCTGTGAAACTGCTATCTCCAATCTTCCCGCTCCGACTGAACGAGAACCCTATACTTATTGATGAGCGACTCCAACTCTTTCAAGTTGACAGGCTTCGATATGAAACCATCAAAACCAGCTTCCTTTGCAAGTACGCGATCCTCGTTAAATGCATTTGCCGTTAAGGCAATCACACCTATTCGCCGCGATTTGTACTTCGAACTTTCCTTAATCATGCGACATGCCTCATAGCCGTCAAGACTGGGCATTTGAATATCCATTAATATCAAATCAAAATCATTCTCGAAATATGCCTCAACCGCGTCCCTACCATTATCCACTATGTCTAGATCGATACTCCAAGGCTGCATCATAAGCTCAAGAACACGCTGATTAATTTGATTATCCTCTGCTAATAGAATCTTCAAACTGTCATTTTTACTATTGTACACCTTATTTTCCTCGAAGTTAAACTTCGACTTTGGAGCAACTTTCAATGATAATTTAAAAGAAAATACGGAACCCTTACCGGCTGTAGATTTCACTTTAATAAGTCCACCCATCATCTTTATAATTTCTTGCGAGATAACAAGCCCTAAACCTGTTCCACCGTACTTCCTTGGAATAACCTTTACCGCCTTGTTCAAATGCTACAAATAGATTTTCCAACTGTTCCTTATCCATTCCGACACCTTCATCAGCAACCTCAAACAATAGATCTATATTTTCATCAGTTCTCTCGATGGTGATAACACGAAGTCGAATTGTGCCCTTTTCTGAAAACTTCACTGCATTGTTTAGTATGTTTATAAGCACTTGGTGGAGTCGCACCGCATCTCCCAAATATTCCACGTCAGAATCCAAATCTATCGTTAAGTCCAGGTTAAGGCCTTTGTCTTTTATCGTTTGATGAAATGACTTCGAAAGCATTTGCAATTCCTTTTCAAGATTAAATGGTAGTTCCAAGAGCTCCATTTTACCCGCTTCTATTTTAGAGTAATCCAAAACCATATTGACCAACTCCATCAAATGCTTCGCACTGTATTCTATGGTAGACAGATATTCCTTTTGGCTCTCATCTAATTGAGTGCGTTTCATCACTTGCAACATACCAACCACTCCGTTAAGAGGCGTCCTGATTTCATGGCTCATATTCGCCAAAAAAAACGTTTTAAACTCTGAAACTTTCTTAGCTTTTTCATAGGAATCTTGCAAGTCTCCGATCGTTAGCGTGAGATTCTTCTTTAACAATAAAAATTGTCTGTTCAATTGATCTACTTCTTGGATTGATGGACTAAAGTCTTGTCCTTGATCCATATCTCGAAAGCGGCTATTGATAAATGAAAACACACGTTCATTCAAATTTTTAATATCGCGCGTTAGAATATCTGACAAGAAAAAAGTAAGAAAAATCAGCAAAGCCAAGGTTAATAATGAAATAATGAGAAGTAAGCGATTAAAATTTGAATCGATGGCCACGTAACGATTGCCTATGCTTGCATTTATTTCAATAAACTGCGCATTGAGTCACTGCATATTGGATTGGACACTTTCGTAAAGCCCTGCCTCCATTCCCACGCCGAGCATTAAATTGAAGTTGACCAAATCTAAAAAACGATGCTCGTAGCTCAATAGTGCATTGTATGCAGGACCGCCTGCTGGATAGTCCTTTAGCGTTGTGGCCAACAAATTTCGAAACTTGGTGAAATAAGACGTATCGTTTCTTAGAAGAAAATCTTTTTCATGTCTTCTAAGCTTGTAGATATCGGCCTCTTTGACGATACTCGACTCTTGAAGCATATGCGCATATCCTCTCATAGCACCCTCTGCGCCATAGTCTTTAAAGCCCCTTAACAAATAAACATTGCGCATCACTCTTACCGAATCTATGAGCATATTATTTCGCTCCCACAATTCATCCAAACTTTCCTTAAAGTCATTAGAAATAGGTCCTTTGGAATTTGCAATAAGATTAATTTTCTGATTTGTCTGCTCTTGGTTATTAATAAATCGCTCGATATCCGAATTTTTTGAATCTCCGTAAAACTCTGGCTGTTGGTACCCTGACACGATGAAAGTCTGGAGAAGAAAGTTATTTCGAAGGGTTTGATTATGTAATTCTGTAATACTATTGGAAAACTCCAGTACCGCGTCTCTGCGTCTGGAAAGGGTAAAGTAGAGAATAGTCCAAAGAAGAAAGAGTGAGGCTATTAAAACGAAACTGAAGACAATTCTTCCTCTGAATGAATGCAATCCCGTATTCAATAATCTTCTCATAAAGCGAAAATACGAGTGACCTTATCCATGGGTTGCTCTAGGAATCACACCTTAACCTAAAATTAAAACCAATCTTTTTTGGGGTAAAATGCAACTAACACGTATTATTATTGGTTTTACATTCACAACCTCAAGGAATATGGGAAAAGTACGCCTTGTTTTATCGTTTATTATTGGTTTTTCGATCCTCTTGGCCTGCAAAAAAGACGAAGAAGAAAAGCCTTTGCCACCTAGTCCTGGGCAACCCGAAACGGGGGTTAGTTTTGACTTAAACTTGGTTCCTTATCAAAATTTATCGCAATACCGATTCTTTTCAGGTGAAATGAAAAATTTGGACCCTAATTCCAATGTATTGCCTTATGATGTTATCACTCCTCTCTTCTCCGATTATGCGAAGAAGACAAGATTCGTGTGGATGCCGAGCGGAACTGAGGCCGAATATGTGAGTGACCATCAAGTGCTCAATTTTCCTGATGGCGCGGTGATGATTAAAAACTTCTACTACAACAATGTGCAGCCGGAGAACACCAAAAAAATCATCGAAACCCGTCTTATTTACAAGAAAAACGACACATGGCACTTCGCTGAATATGTTTGGAATGATGAACAAACAGAGGCTACTTTGGTAATGGGTGGTCAAAATAAAACCATAGGCTGGATCGACGAAGACAACCAACTTCGCACAGTGAACTACCGCATACCCTCAGAGCAGGAGTGTTTTACTTGCCATAAATCATTCAACCAAGCATCACCCATAGGTCCCAAACCACAAAATCTGAATAAGATAATTACCTACAGCGACGGTGCATTTAATCAACTAGAAAAATGGAATAGCGCTGGCTATCTCGGCTCAATAAACACTGAGACAATTAATACAGTTGTCGACTGGACCGACGAAACACAGTCTTTGAGAGATCGCGTGCGCGCTTATGTAGATATGAATTGTGCACACTGTCACCGTCAGGGAAGCCATTGTGATTATCGGCCTATTCGCCTCGCTTGGAATGAAACAACCAACGATTCAAACCTAGGAATATGTGTCAATCCTGACGAGTTTGTAAATCCTCAACTCACCAAAATAATCAGTCGTGGCAATCCTTTGCGATCAATGATGTACTACAGAATAAACACAACCACCGAACAATACCGTATGCCTTTATTGGGCAGAACACTCATCCACGAAGAGGCCGTTGCGCTTTTGGAAGAGTACATTGACTCCTTAGAACCAGCATGTCCATAAATCAAAATCCCCATACAATGAAATCAATCATCTCATCTCTCCTATTTCTAGGAATTTTTGCAGGAGCATTTGCGCAAGGCTCTTGTGATGAAGCGTTGTCAATCGACCTTGGCACTTTCAACGTTGAACAGGTCAATGGCGAGTTTCAAGGCATTGCTTGCAATGGTATCAACCTCGCTAATGGAGCGGTTTGGTACACGTTTACACCAACCATGGATATGGGTGTAACCATCAGCAGCAATATCGAACCCACTCAAGACACCCGCCTATTTGTCTTCTCTGGTGACTGTAATAATCTTGATTGTGAAGAATATGATGACGACAGTGGCAGTGGCTATTCTTCGATTATAACCATGGCAGTGGAAGCAAACGTGACATACTACATCGTATGGGATGCCTTCTGGAATCCAGGACCATTTTCATTTAGCATTACCGAAGTAGAGATTGTTCCGTCATTAATTGAGTTCTCTACACAGAATCTCCCACTTTTTGCTGCTGCTGGTTCTGATTTCAATGGCGATGGTCGTGACGACGTGCTTGAGGTGTCAGGTTCTCAAATTAAAGTGGCAATTCAAGAAGCAGATGGTACATTTACAGAAGAAGTGTTTAACGCTGATAACGTTACAAATCCACCTTCTTGGTCGCTTACAACAGGTGATCTAAACGGCGATGGACAGCAAGATATAGTTTGCGGCGGAGGTAGTGGAGTTTCTATTCTTCTTTCGCAGAGCGGAACAAATAATTATGTGGAATTCACTGTAGATGATTATGTATTCTCACAAAGGGGCAACTGTATCGATCTGGATGCCGATGGATTGCTAGATGTTTTTATGTGTCACGACGTGGCGCCCAATGTTAGATTCATGAACAATGGAGACGGCACATTTGACTTTTCTCAAGGAGGATTGGGTGAAACACCAGACGGTGGAAATTATGGTAGTGTATGGATTGACTATGACAACTATTGTGATATGGACCTATTCATAGCCAAATGTCGTGGCGGTCTCAGTGAGGCCAGCAGAAATCAACTCCACCGCAATAATGGCGATGGCACCTTCACCGATGTCAGCATTGAATCAGGTCTTGCTG